>CAZXBZ010000030.1:0-15361 GCA_964639135.1 uncultured Solibacteraceae bacterium
GAATAATGATGAGAAAGACAGTCCGCAAGGTCGGCGGCGCCTTCTCGAGCAGGCATTGAAGCATCGAGCCTTGCACCAGGTACCCCGTCAGAGTAAACGTCACCCCGATCCCCAGAGCCACCAGCGCCGTGCGCGCGTGATTGCCCGGACGGTAGAGGTTGCTCATGCCGTGGCGCAGCGACGCGGGCATCCATCCGCCCGCCCGCGCCACCGTCAGCCGCAAAGCGCGCAACAGCAGCCAGCCAATGCCATTCAGAGCCAGCCAGCTTGCCAGCACCGCGCCCGCGAAATAGCCGCCCAGCCTCCAGGAATTGCTAAGCCAGGCGGCAAGTCCGCCGATGCCCGCGAGCAGCAAAAGCCAGATCAGCGCCGAGGCGCGCGATTCCTTCAGCCACTCCCGCCGGCCGCGCCGCTGTTCCTCCATCTCGCGGCGCAGAATGACGTTCGGCTTCACGCGCCGGATATCGAGCAGCAGCGGCAGAGTGAAAAGCAGCGTCGTCAGCACGCCCGCCGCGATGCCCTGAATGGCGGACCACGGCTCCCAGCCGATCTTCGCCGCAATTGGAAAATACCGCTCCACCAGCAGGGGAAAGCTTCGCTGCACCAGCGCCCCCGCCGCCACCCCGGCCAAAGCCCCGGCAACGCCGAGCATCAGCGTCTGCATCCCGAAGATACGAAGGATATGGCTCGAGCGCGCGCCCATCGCCTTCATGATGGCGATCGCGTCGAGGCGCTGCCGCAGATGAGCCGCGATCGCCATCCCCACGCCGAGCGCCGCCACCACCAGCGCGATCAGACTCACCAGGCTCAGGAAGGTTGTCGCGCTGTTCAGCCCCGCGTTGATGGCTGGATGCACTTCGCGAAAGTCCGAGACCCGGGCGTTCGGGAATGCGGCTTTCAATGTTCCGTTCACCTCGCCCGCGTCCACGCCCTTCGCGGGATATTTGAGCAGAAAGCGCTGTGCCGCCCGGCTGCCCTCGGTAATAAGCCCCGTGCGGTCGAGTCCTTCCCGGCTGATCAACACGCGCGGGCCCGCGTTGAGGCTGCCCGTCATGCGGTCCGGCTCATTCTCCACCGTTCCCGCCACTTGGAAGTCCGCCGCCCCCAGCCGCAGTGTGCTGCCTGGCTCGAGATGAAAGCGGATTCGAAGATCGTCCGCCACCAGCACGTGATCCGCGTCGAGGGCGTCCTTCAGCTTCGCGGACGGGTTGATCCGAAAATCTCCGTAGAACGGATAGGCGTTCGGGTCCACGGCCTTCACGGAAACCAGCAGGGGCGTCGTATCCGGCCCCGCCGAGAGCATGGAAACCGATTCGGTCACCCAGGTCACCTCGATCCCCTGTTTGCGCAAGCCGTCGAGCACGGCTACCTGGGCTTCAGTGGGGAGGCGAAAATCGCGCACGCTGAGATCCGCCGCGAGCAGGGTGCGCGCTTCCTTCAAAAGCACATCGTGAAAGAGCGTGGAGAATCCTCGGACGCCCACCAGGGCCGCCACGCCCAGCGCCACGGCGGCGGCGGCAAAGGCAAAGCGGCCAAGCGAGGCGCGCGTTTCCCGCCAAGCGATTTTGGCCGCCAGCCGCCATGGCAGTTTTCCAGTTGCCGCGAAATCCGGCGCACGGCGCGGTTCGGTCTCGCGCCTCTCCGTTTCGCTCAAGGGGCCACCTCTTCGAGTGGAAGCTCGCGGCCCGCGGCCGGTTCGTCGGCCACCATCAGCCCATCCTTTAGCAGAATCCGGCGATCCGCGTAGGCCGCCAGTTCGGCGTCGTGCGTCACCAACACCAGCGTCGTCCCCTCCTTGCGATTCAGACGAAGCAGAAGATCGAGCACGTGCCTGCCATTCGCGGAATCAAGATTCCCGGTGGGCTCATCCGCGAGCAGAATCGGCGGCCGGGTCATAAACGCCCGCGCCAGCGCCACGCGCTGCTGCTCGCCGCCCGAAAGTTGCACCGGATAATGATGCTTTCGCTCGCCGAGGCCCACTTCATCGAGCAGCGCCCGTGCCCGCGAACGCCCGTCGCCCGCCGCGCCCGAAAGTTCAAACGGCAGCAGCACGTTCTCTTCGGCGGTAAGCGTCCCGATCAGGTTGAACGATTGGAAGACATAGCCCACCTTCCGGCTGCGCAAGAGCGCCAGGTCGTCCTCCGCCAGCACGGTGATATCCACGCCGTCCAGCAGAACGCGTCCCGTGGTGACGTCATCGAGGCCCGCGAGCAGCCCGAGCAGCGTGCTCTTGCCGCTGCCGGAGGCGCCCATCAACGCCACGAACTGCCCTCGTGGCACCTGAAAGGAAACACCCTTCAGAATCTCCACCCGATGCGGGCCGTTTACGATAGTTTTAGTGAGGTTTTCAACAACGATGACCGCTTCTTCTGGCATGGGGCGTGCCGTTTCCCTCTCCACTCTCATTTGCGGGGTTGCGCTTCTTCTGATGATGACGGGTTTCGCCGGGTGTGGAAAGCAATCGCCCGGGCAGCCCGAAAACAAAGTGAGCGTGACACCCGGCCAACCCGAGGAGCAGGAGGCGAAAGTACGGCCGGGCGCCACGCTCACTATAGAAGACGACGGAAGACCGGTTCTTGTTGCTTTTGGTGACAGTTTAACCGCGGGTTATGGTGTGGATCTCGAATACAGCTACCCCGCTTATCTGCAAAGCCTTCTGGATTCAGATGGTTACAGTTATCGGGTGGTTAATGCTGGAATCAGCGGAGATACCACCGCTGGCGGCCTTACCCGGACGCCGAACGTCCTCGCCATGAAACCGGCCATCGTCATCCTCGAACTGGGCGGCAACGACGGCTTGCGCGGTCTCACGCTGAAGCAGACCGAGGGAAACCTCGATAAAATCATTCAGGACTTCCGCGCGGCCGGGATAAAAATCCTCCTTGCCGGTATCACCCTCCCCCGGAATTATGGCCCGGAGTACATCGACGGTTTCGAAGAAATCTATCGCCGTCTGGCTGCGAAACACAAACTGCCACTCCTGCCCTTCTTGCTGGAAGGCGTGGCGCTCAACGCGGAAGCGCCGGACCTGATGCAGGCCGATGGCATTCACGCGCGTCCAGCCGGAAATCAAATCGTCGCACGGAATGTCTTCGACGTGCTTAAGCCAATGCTTACAAATATCGAGCACTAAGATTCCCCTAAGCGATGGAGGGAAGCGTCCCACGCCGCGACCAGCACTCCCGCTCCCACAATCGCCGCCGTTTCCGCGCGCAGCAGAACCGGACCGAGCGATGCGGGGATGAAGCCCACCTCTCGTGCCCGGCTTCGCTCCATGTCGGTCCAGCCCCCCTCCGGTCCCGTCAGGAATATGACGCGATCTCCTTGATTTCGCTCCTCTTCCCCCGGAAGGGCGCCTAGCAATGGCTTCGTTTCGTTTTCATCGAGCATCAAGCGGAATCCACCGGCGCGAGAGAGTACGGCGTCGAGGCTGGCCGCGCCCTCGATCCGGGGCGGCGTCACGCGATGGCTTTGTTTCGCCGCTTCCAGGGCAATCCGCCGCCAGCGCTCCAGTTTGCCGGGAACGGCTCTCTCAAGGCTGACGTCGCTTCGTTCCGCCACCACCGGAACAATCCGTGCCGCTCCGAGTTCCGTCGCTTTCTCCACGATCCATTCGAAGCGATCCAGTTTGATCAGCGCCGCGCAAAGAGTGAGGTCGAGCAGCGGTGGCGCTTGTGGAATTTCGTCCAGAACACGGAATGTCACATCCCCCTTACGAAAGCTCTCCACTTCCGCCAGAACAACACGATCTCCATCGCATAGTTCATACTTTTGTCCCGCCTCCGCGCGCAGCACCTGCCGCAGATGCCGGGCCTCGTCACCGCCCAGGGTCACGGTATCCCGCCCAATGGCGTCCACAAAGAATCGTTTTCGCGCCATATAATGAGGTATCCGCCGGATGCCCGTGGCAGCCGGCCCTCCCTGAACCATGATTGCGCATCTCCGCGGAACCCTCATCGAAAAGCATCCGAACGAAGTCATCGTCGAATGCGGCGGGGTGGGTTACGCGCTTACCGTCCCCGTCTCGAGCTTTACCGCTCTGCCCGAGCTAAAGCAGGAAGCCCAGGTGCATGTTTACACCGCCGTGCGCGAAGACGCCATCGTGCTCTACGGGTTTGTCACAAGGGATGAGAAGAGCCTCTTTGAGAAGCTGATTACCGTGAGCGGCATTGGCCCCAAGCTCGCGGTCACCATCCTCAGCGGCATGGCCGCGCCAGACCTCGTCGCGGCCATCCGTACGGGCGACACCGCGCGGCTCGTGCGCGTGCCCGGCGTCGGCAAGAAAACCGCCGAGCGCATGGTGCTGGAACTGAAAGAGAAACTCCAGACTTTCGAGGGCGCGGCGGCTCCAGCCGGCGCGCCCCCCTCCGCCCTTTCGCCGGTCGAGGCCGACGTCCTTTCAGCCCTCATCAACCTCGGTTGCACTTCCGCCGCGGCGGAAGCGGCGCTCGCCAAGGCAAAGGGCCTGAACGGCGGCGCGAGTTTCGAAGATCTGTTCCGCAAGGCGCTCGAACTGCTCCGGTAGCGGACGCGATACGAATCGCTGGAACACGGTAAGGTTGTACTCATGAGCAACACGCGGCTGGTTTCGCCGGCGGCCCAGGACGAAGAGCTCCAGTTGGAAGCGAGCCTGCGTCCGCGGCAGCTCTCCGAATTCACCGGCCAGAACAAGGTCAAGGAAATCCTGAGCATCGCCATCGAGGCGGCCCGCCAGCGGGGCGAGGCGATGGACCACGTGCTTCTCTACGGACCGCCTGGCCTCGGTAAAACGACACTCGCGACGGTCATCGCCAACGAGCTGGGCGTCGCCTTCGACCAGACCGCCGGCCCCATTCTGCAAAAGAAACTCGACCTCACCGGCGTGCTAAGCAACGTCCGTAACCAGCAGGTCTTCTTTGTGGATGAGATTCACCGCCTGCTGCCCGATATCGAGGAAATGCTCTACAGCGCCCTCGAGGATTTCCACGTGGATATTCTGATCGGCACTGGGGTAGCCGCGCGCACGCACACGCTGCCGATTCCGCGCTTCACCTGCATCGGCGCCACCACGCGGCAGGGATTGCTCAGCGGCCCTCTGCGGACCCGTTTCGGCATTGTGCTGCGCCTCAATCCTTACGAGGTGAGCGAACTCACCGGCATCGTCGAGCGCTCCGCGCGATTACTCGGCGCGGAGATCGACCGGGAAGGCGCGGCCGAGGTGGCGCGCCGGAGCCGGGGCACGCCGCGTATCGCCAACCGCCTGCTGCGCCGGGTTCGGGACTTCGCCCAGGTGCGGGCGGATGGCCATATCAACCACAAGGTCGCTTCTCAAGCCCTGGATCTGCTCGAAGTCGACCGTTATGGCCTCGACGAAGTAGACCAGAAGATCATGATGACGATCCTCGACAAGTACAACGGCGGCCCGGTGGGGCTGAACACGATCGCCGCCTCGATCGACGAGGATTCCACCACCATCGAGGAAGTGTACGAGCCCTACCTGATGCAATTGGGCTTCATCGACCGCACGCCGCGAGGGCGCGTGGGCACCATACGCGGCTTCGAATACTTCAGGATTCGCCCGAGAGGCGGATGGGAAAATACCTCCGGCCAGGAAAGCCTGTTTGGCCAGGGCTGAGGGGAGGAACGCCCGGGCCGGAGCGTTTCTCCGTCCCGGGCAAGTTCAGCTTCAATCTTTCGCTTCGTAAACGAGCTTGCCGCCCAGATAAGTCCGCAGCACTTTCGTCTGTGGAATATCGTCGGTTGGGCAGGTCAGCAAATCGCGATCCACGACAATCACATCGGCCAGCTTCCCCGGTTCAAGCGAGCCCTTGGCGGCTTCGTCGAACAGGATATACGCGTTGTTGATGGTGTATAGGCGGATAGCTTCCTCGCGCGTGATCGCTTGCTCCGGATGGAATGGCTTATCCATCCAGCGAGGGCTGCGCGCAATCGCGGTCCACATTCCCAGGAAGGGATTGTACTGGTTGATGGAGCGGAAGCTCCCGATCTTCTGCATGTGGTCGCTGCCGCCGCCGACCATCACGTTGCGGTCGAACAACGTGCGGAACGGAATAAAGAATTTCGTCCGCTCCTCGCCGAATTGCTTCATCAGAATGCCGCCATCCAGTTGCAGCCAGTTCGGCTGCACGTTCGCGACCACGCCGAGTTTCGCCATGCGGCTAATCGCTTCGTCCGTCATGAAGCTGCCATGCGTGATCATGGGCCGGGCCGCGACGGTGTCCACGCCGCTATTGGCCAGTTGCTCCACGGCGTCGACGTAGGTCGTCACGGCGGCGTCCCCCTGCGAGTGCGCGGCCAACTGCAAGTCATTCTCGAGCGAAACTCGCATGATCCGCGCCAGTTTGTCGGGCTCGATATACCGCATGCCCCGATATTCAGGATCGGTAATCGAGTAAATCTTGCTGACGCCCCACGGCTTCAGCATGTAGGCGCTGCCGGTCAGCATGCCGCCGTCGAGAAAGACCTTGGCTCCGCGCAGCCACAGCATGTTGTTATAGGTGTGCAACGGATCCTTCGCGGCGGTTTGGAGGCGCTGCTCAATTTTCTCGATCGGATCCTGTGCATTAACACTGACCGTGGCGAACACGCGCACGGTGAGTTCGTTGTTCTTCCACAACTGCCGGTAGAGTTCGAGCTCGCTATCCGAGGTATCGCCGTCGCCGATGGTGGTGATGCCCACCGAATTGTAGTCGGCAAGCAGCTTCTTCACCCACTCCACGCGTTCGGCATCCGTCGGCGTGCGATTGCTGCTCTCGCTCTTAATGAAGCGGCTGCATTGGCGCAAAATTCCGGTCGGATCTCCGTTCGCATCCTTTTCCACGCGGCACGGAGAACCGTCTTCCACCGTGAAATTGCGGTCAATTCCACTCGCCTTCAAGGCAAGCGTGTTCAGGGAGGCATCCGGGCCGGTTCGGAAGGCCACCGGGTTTTCGGGAGCGGCTTTATCAAGCTCCGCGCGAGTGGGGTACCGCGGAACTTTCAACCGGGTGATGAATACCTGCGACACATTCACCCATTTACCGGGGCCCAGCTTGGCCGCGCGATCTTTCACATAGCCGAGCACGTCCTCGACGGTCAGCATCTCGGGCACTTCGTGGTCGAACTCAAACAGCGCGCTGCTCACGGCGTGCAAATGAGAATCCATCAGGCCGGGAAGCACCATTTTGCCCTCCGCGTCGTAGCGGGTAGTGCCATCATCCGCGAGGGCCAGTATATGATCGTTCGTCCCGACATCGAGGATTTTGTCATCCTTTATGGCAACCGCCTCCGCGACGCGGAAGTCTTTGTCCACGGTTAACACCTTGGCGTTGTGAATAATCAAATCCGGCGCGGCCGATGGTTTTGGCGCGCAAGCGGTTGATATCAGCAACGCTAATCCAACACAACCAACAGATAAAAACGGTCTCATGAAAATCACCCTTCGGGCGAAGGATATCAAATCGCCACGTCCGAGCCAAATAGATTGCGCCGTAAAAGGCTCCTATCTTTGTTCAAACAATAGGATTCCTTGCGCAGGCCCGGATTTCGAAGACACGCGCAAGCGGGTCGTCGTTGGTCTTCGTGATGAGCACCTGGAGCTTGCTGACGCGTCCCGGGACGAATTCGTGCCGGTTCCAGCGCGGCGCCAATGGCGAGCCGTTCCGGGGACGCCCGCTCCGCAAGACGGCGAAAGTGCATCTCGCGCGCGTCCGGGGAAGTATCCATCCGGCTCACCGTTCCTTCAGTATGCCGTAACACCGGTTCACCACTCACGGGAAACACTCGGGGCCGGTTTTCCGCCGCCGGGCCGCAACGCCTTCCCCCTCATTCACGGCCAGTACCGTCCTGTGGCAACGATGCCCGAAACCTTCACGCCGTTATCTTATTGGTTACTGGCCGATTTCGTGGCAGACAAAGCAATCGATGGATGCCTTCGTCTCGCGGTGACAATCGACGCACATCTTCATGAACGGCGGCACTTCGAGCTTCACGGTGTCGGACGCGCTCACATCGCCGTGGCAGCGCGCGCAAGGCGCCTTCGCGTCCGCGTGCACCCGGTGGCTGAAGAAGACGAAATCGGGCAGCCGGTAAACCCGTGTCGTGGGGAAGGTGGTTTCGGCGGCGGTGAACTTGGTGTGGCAAACCTTGCACTCGGCCTCGCCCGGATAGCCGGCCACGCCTCCCTTCCCATCCATCGAATGGCACTTCGTGCAGGCCATGCGAAGCGGCGCATGCGTCTTGTGGCTGAAGCGCGAAACATTCCCGGCGCCACGCGCCATGGAAGGCATAAAGAACACCGGCACGAAAGAAAGCGCCCCAAGGACAACGACGGCGGTTCGCATCATCAGGTTCACTCCGGCAGTGTATATGCGATAAGCGCATCGCTGAACACGTCGCTGTATTTATTTCCGCCCCCGGAGGCGATCACGACAAACTGCTTCCCGGTTTTCTTCCCCACAAAGCTCATCGGGTTGGCATGCGCGCTCGCGGGCAGCCTCGTCTCCCAAAGCAGCTTGCCCGTATCCTTGTCGAAAGCGCGGAAACGGCTATCGTTGGTGGCTCCGATGAAGAGCAGCCCGCCCGCCGTAACCATCGAGCCTCCCATGCTGGGCGAACCGGTGGGCGGCAGACCCTTCGCGAGCAGTTCATCCACCACGCCGAGGACAACCCGCCAGCGGAACTCGCCGGTATTCATATCGATCGCCGTGAGATGGCCCCAGGGCGGCGCCTGGCAGGGCCACAGGCGCTGGTCCCATAACCGCGCGTTATTCGTGCGCAAGCCCACCCGGCTGAACGGCACTTGCGCGCCCTCCCGATTCTCCCGAAGGTAGGAGATCATGCCCGCGTCGGCTGAGTTCACGTAAAGCGTCTGGGTCTCGGGGTCAAAGGACGCGCCGCCCCAGTTTGTGCCGCCGTTCGTGCCAGGGAAAAGAATGGTCGGCTTGGTTCCAATCGGCGTATAGAGTTCGCCAAACACCGCGTTCTTCGCCAGTTCCTCGCAGAAAGCCCGGTGTTCGGGATCGACATTGGCGATTTCATCGGGCTTCATCGATTGGCGGGCGAAAGGCTTGGGCAAAACCGGGACCGGCTGGGTGGGCCACGCTTTCTCGCCCGGAACGGTGCTCGCGGGAACCTTGCGCTCCTCGATCGGGAAAAGCGGTTCGCCGGTTTCCCGGTTGAAAACAAACGTAAACCCCGTCTTGGTAACCTGCGCGACGGCGGGGACCTTCTTCCCCTGCCGCGTCACCTCGATAAGGTTCGGCTGCGCGGGCAGGTCGTAATCCCAGATGTCGTGGTGTACGGTTTGGAAATGCCAGACGCGCTCACCGGTTCGCGCGTTGAGAGCCACCACGGAATCGCCGAAGAGGTTTTCTCCAGGGCGATCGCCGCCATAGTAATCCGAGGATGGCGAGGTAAGTGGAAGAAAGACGAGCCCGCGTTCAAGATCCACGCTGAGGTTGCTCCAGGCGTTGACGCCGCCCCGATCCCGCCAGCTATCGCCTTCCCAGGTGTCATGGCCGAACTCGCCGGGACGCGGAACCACGTGGAAACGCCACACCAGCTTTCCCGTGAGCACGTCAAACGCGCGAATGTCCCCCGAGGGAGCCTTGGGCTCTCCGTCGGACGTCCACGCGCCGCAGATGGCAAGATTCTCGAAGATCGCCGGAGGAGAAGTCATCCCATAGGCGCGTCCGGGAAACCGATCCGCCACTCCCTCGCGAAGGTTAACTTCGCCGTTCGCCCCGAACGCCGGGTCTGGCTTGCCGGTGGCGGCGTCGATGGAAAACAGCCGGCCATCAATCGTGCCATAAACAAGACGCTCGCGTTTCCCGTCCGTCCAATAGGCCGTGCCCCTGGAGATGAACAGCGTGTAGGAACGCTCCATGTTGATCCGCGGATCGAAAACCCAAAGCTCCCGGCCCGTCTCGGCGTCGAGAGCCGCCAGCCGGTTGAAGGCCGTGGTGACATAGAGACGTTCACCCACCACGAGCGGCGTCGCCTCGAACGCGCTCCGCGTCGGGTACTTGCCGCCGTCGCTGATATCCCCACTGTGCCACGTCCAGGCCGGCGTGAGTTTCGCCACGTTGCTCCTGTTGATTTGCGACACCGGCGAATACTTCATCCCGCCGGCGTCACCGCCCCAGAAATGCCATTCCTGCCCGATGGCCGCCGCCACGAAAAAGCAGCAGCAGACCGTCAAGCGCGCTAAATGCCCCATGGAATGCCATTGTATGACGGCGTGCCGGCATCGCTGAAATCGCCGGATGTCATGTCTTCCGCGGAAGGATCGCGGCTTTTCTTTATCGAATGTTAAAATAGAGTTTTCGGTCTTAATCTCATGAACTCTGTAATCTTCCGGCTGGCGGCCCGCGCCGTGCTCCTCGCGCTGTCGGCCGTGCCGATCCTGCCGGCGGAAGACGTAACGCCCGAACCCGCCCGGCCGCTTCCGGAAGCCTCGAACGCCGGCGTCGCGCCCCTTTCCGCCCTGGCGGTATTCCCGCTCGATACGCACCGCGAAAAAATCACCAGCACGGGGAAATTCACCACCGGCGTCGCTTCGGATTTCCAACTCACGCTGGGAGGAGAATTCAGCGGCGGGCTTGCCCAGCAGAACGGCTTCACCGTGGACGTCAGGAATCTATTCCGTGACCGGAGCACCTTGCGCCTCGGCGCGTGGAACACGCTGGATACGGCGGATGGCGGAAACGATTGGATCAGTTCCGTGAACTACATCCTGCCCCTGAAAGCATGGGAAGCCGGCGAGCTTTCGCTCAATCTTGGCGCGCACCGCTGGCAGTTCCCCTCCGTGCTCACGGGCGGTTCCGACTACATCGCCGATAGCGGATTGATCTGGAACCAGCATGCCGGACCCTTCGGTTTCACCCTCGACGCCAACGTCAAGACCCTCGTCCGCTCCGCCACCCGCAAGGGCACGGGCGGCCAGATCTATTACTTCCGCGGAGTCACCGCCCACCCGCTTCATCGCGCGGGTTCGATGAGCCTGGCGCTGATCCACGGACCCTCCTTCACCTACGCCAACCGCTTTTACGGCTGCCGCGGCGCGCGCGTCCTGCGCTACGAAGCCGGGGTGAGCCTGAAACATCGCGGCCTTACCGCGGAAGTGCTCTTCCGGCCGCAGTTAGCACTGCAAGACCGTATTCCGGAACATATGTTCTGGAGCGCCGGCATCTCCTTCGTCCTCTGGTAGACGAACGCGCCGGCCACGCACGACAAAGGCCGCGGTTTTCACCGCGGCCTTCGTGGAGATACCGGTTCATTCCGCCTAATAGCTGGCGATGGCCTCGTCCTCGGCGTCGAAAACATGGAATACGGTATGGAGCTTGGTGATCTGCATCAAATCCTTCACTTTATTCTGCAGGTTCACCAACTTTAGCTGCCCGCCCTTGTTCGTGATGGATGCATAACTGCCCACCAATTCACCCAAGCCCGCGCTGTCGATGTATGTCACATCGGCCATGTTCAACAGGATGTTTTTATTGCCTTTCGCGACCACCTCGGCGACGGTGTCGCGCAGCGTGCCCGAGCCTTCTCCAAGGGTGATCTTTCCACCGAGGTCGATCACCGCCACCTGACCTACCTGGCGCACGTTCACTTTCAAACTCATCGAGTTCCTCCGTTCCATTCACGCGAATCCGTCCGGGAGCAACGCCGCGCGGGGTCCCTGGGCGCATCCCACGGTTCTCTGGCGGCGGCATTCGACAGAGGCTTCCGGCAACGTCGAATGTCTCACACTCGAATTCTGCGAGTCAAGTGCCGGAACCAGGGCTGAATTGTGTATCCGGCGCGTATCGCGGCGTCCGCGCGCCCAGCCCATTTACCGCTGCCTTGCCGCCACGGCCTCCTTGGTTTTCACCGGCGCCGGCGGACGCTGGGGAAGAACGCGAGGCTTGAGCGGAATGAGCCGCAAGGCCTCCTGAACGCCCCGTTCAAGCTGGGGGTCCCGCCCCTCGATCACGCTCTTTGGGTCGTTCTCCACCTCGATATCGGGCGGCACCCCGACCCCTTCAATAATCCATTGCCCCTCGGGAGAAGCAAGGCCGAATTCGGGCACGTTCACCATGCCGCCATCGATCAGCGTTCCCCGGTTTGTAATCCCCACCACGCCTCCCCAGCTTCGCTTACCGATCAGCGGGCCAAGCTTCGCCTTGCGGAACATGGCCGGAAAAATATCCCCGTCCGACGCCGAAGTCTCATTGAGCAGACAGACGAGCGAGCCCATGAAGGCGCCGTCCGGATAGGTGGCCGCCTCGTCGCTATTCCGGGAGAAGGTGAGGGCCAGCACCTCGCGCCGGAAGCGTTCGATCAGCATGCGGGAAACATTGCCGCCGCCGTTGCCGCGCATATCCACCACCATGCCCTGTTTGCGCAGTTGCGGATAATACCACTTGATGAATTCGTAGATGCCGGCCTCGCCCATATCCGGCACGTGCATGTAGCCCAGCTTGCCGCCCGATAGTTTCTCCACTCGCTCGCGGTTCGTTAGCACCATATCCAGGTAGCGCAGCTTGGTCTCGTCCGCGACCGGCTGAAAAATGACTTCGCGCGCGCCCTCGAAGCCCGGCGTCGCGCCGACCGTCATCCTGACCGGATGGCTGGCCTTCCCGCGCAACAGAGCGTAGGGGTTCATGCTCGCCGTAAGTTCTTCCCCATCGATCGCCAGCACGTAGTCACCGGCATTCACATTCACCCCCACTTCGGTGAGCGGCGAGCGGTAAGCCGGCTCCTCGTTCTGTCCCCGCAAAATCGAGGCAATCCGGTAACGGCCCGCGTTCGCGTCAAGCGCGAATTCAGCCCCCGGCAGCGCGACGTTGGGGCGCTCGGGTACATCGAAATCGCCCCCGGTGATGTAGGCATGGCCGACGTTCAATTCAGAAATCATTTCACCGATCACGTAGTTCAGGTCGGCGCGATGTCCCACATATTCCAGCATCGGCTCGTACTGACGCCGCAGCGCCTCCCAATCGTAACCGTGCAGGTTGGAGACATAGAAGAAATCGCGGTAACGCCGCCAGACTTCGTTAAAGATCTGCCGCCACTCCGCTTGAGGCACGCGGTCTACCGTGAGATCCGCCGTGGATACGGTCTTCTTGCTGGCGTCGCCTCCCGGCTTCACTTCAAGCAGTTGGAAGTTCTGGCCGCCGCGGACCATCACCTTCGTGCCGTCGTGCGATAGCGTCCAGCCCGAAGCGCCGTCCATCAGTACATGTTCCTTGCGGTCTTTCCGGGTGAAGTAGACCAGCGCCGGGGGCGCATCCGGTTCACGCCCGTAATAGGAGTTGCCCGCTCTTGTGTAGAGCAAGCCATCCTTCACCGCCGCAAGCTTTGCGATGTTTCGCGCGGGAATCGGGACGCGGACCGCGCGCGCCGCGATACCGTCGAAATCGATCTTGAGCCAGGCGCCGTCCTTCTTCTCCGCGTCTGGTTTCCGTGCATCTTCCCCGGCTTTCGCGCCCTCCGCGGGCGCATCCTCCGTGCCGGTGGAGGCCGGCGTCACACTCACGGTATCGTCCTCTGGCGGGAATGGATGCTTCACGTCTTTTCGCAAAGCCAGTGCATAGATGGAAATCTGGCGGGCGGTGGCGAAATTGAACTCCGCTCCGCTCAGAAGCGGCGCGAATTCGCGGCCGCTCAAGTAATAGAGGTAATCACCCGACGGATCCCATTGCGGCAGGCCTTCACCGAACACTCCCTCGGTGACCTGGCGGGTTCCCCCGCTTTCCGCGCTCCAAACCCACACCGCGCGGTTACCGTTTTCACCGCTCAGGGTGTAGGCAAGGAACATCGAATCCGGGCTCCATTCGTAATCGAGCGCCGTGCCCCGCCGTTCGTCGGCAACCTCCACGAGAGACCGGTCCGCCACGGTGAGAACAAAAATCTTGCCGTCCTTGTCGCCGAAAGCGATCTTCGTCGAATCGGGAGACCAGGAGGGCCGGTAGCGCATCGCGTGCCCGTTCGAGGTAAGCTGCTCCGGCTTCGCGGAACCATCCCGCGGCACGGCGTAAATTTCCTCCTCGCCGGTCAGATCGGAGATAAAAGCGATCGAGCGGCCATCGGGGGACCACGCGGGAGCTTTATCGTGGGCTCCCGAACTGCGGGTCAGGTTGCGCGCGACGCCCTTCTCGACCGGCGCGGTGAAGATGTCACCGCGCGCCGCGAAAAGCGCCCGCTCCCCCTTCGGACTCAAGGCGAAATCGCTGACGCTGCCGCCCGCCTTCAACCTGGAGGGGCGCGCGGCCAATCCGTCGGTGGGCACATCGATCCGAATTCTCTTCGGCTCGCCGCCGGCCCTGGTGTCGTAAACGGAGAGTTCGCCGTTGAGTTCGAAGACAATCTTTCCGTCGGGCGAGGCGCTCGGCCAGCGCACATCCCACTCTTTGTACGCCGTAACCGCCTTGGCTCGCTTCGTGCCCAGGTCGTACTCGTAGAGGTTGAGCGTGCCGCCGCGGTCGCTGGCATAAAAAAGCTTGTTCCCGATCCACATCGGGTCCCGCTCCGTGCGGGGAGAATTGTCAACGGGCTGAATTTCCCGGGTCTTGAGATCGAAAAGGAAGAGATCCTGCGCCCAGCCGCCCTGGTAGCGCTTCCAGGTGCGGAAATCGCGGAAGAGCGGTGAGTAGAGGATGCGTCCGCCGTCCGGGGAGAAATCGCCCGCGCCCGAAACCGGCATGGGCAGCGCCTGGGGCAATCCCCCTTGCACGGGCACGGTGTAAAGGCGGGATTGCGCCGTGCTCCAGCCTTCCCGGAGGGAACGGAACAGGACGGCGCTCCCGTCGGGAGTCCAGCCGTAAACCTGGTTATCGTAGCCCCATCGCGCGGGCAGCGGCCCCTTGGCCGGGTAAAACGTCAATTGCCTGGGCACGCCACCGCCCGATGGAATTACATATACCTGCTCGTCGCCGTCGTACTGGCCAGTGAAGGCGATCCACTTCCCATCGGGCGAGAACTTGGCGAACAGCTCCTGGCCGGGATGCGCGGTGAGCCGGACGGCCCCGCCGCCGGACGCCGGCGCGGTCCATAGGTCACCCGCATAGCTGAAGACGACTTTATCCCCATGGATATCGGGAAACCGAAGCAGTTTCGTTTGGCCGGACACAGCGACCGAAATCGAGAGAACGGCCAGCGCGCGCAGGAAGGTCGCCGGAGCAGACATGGACAATCCCCTGGAAGCACAAAATCCCCGGAAGAGACGGCAAAAGCGATACCTTCCTCCGGAATTCTCTAGTCTACCGCCCCCAGTGGAATTCATGCCCAGTGGAGTTCATGCGCGGCGGTAACCGGCGGAGCGGCAAACCGGGGACCAGAGGAAGCCTAACGGAAGCGCTGGATATCTTGCGGCAAGAAAGCAAACCCCGGCCGCGAT
>CAZXBZ010000031.1:0-15184 GCA_964639135.1 uncultured Solibacteraceae bacterium
GGCTTATTTCGCGTAACCGTTCGGGTGGGCCAAATGCCACTTCCAAGCCGATTCGATCGTCTTTTCAATCTCGGTATAGGACGGCTCCCACCCGAGAATTTCCGTGGCTTTTTCGGCGTTGGCCACGAGGTACGACGGGTCTCCGGGCCGCCGCGCCTCGGTCCGCACCGTGATGTTGCGACCGCTCACCCGGCGCGCCGCTTCGATCACTTCGAGCACGGATTGTCCGCGGCCGGTGCCCAGATTGAAAAAATCGCTCTCGCCGCCATGCCGCAGGTAACTCAGCGCGAGCCAGTGCGCCGAGGCCAGATCGGAGATGTGGATATAATCCCGCACGCAACTGCCGTCGTGCGTGCCGTAATCGGCGCCAAAAACCGAGATGCTCTCACGCTTCCCCAAAGCGGCGAAGAGGGTGAGCGGGATGAGATGAGTTTCGGGATTGTGATCTTCACCGCGGAGCGCGGTGGCGCCGGCGGCATTGAAGTAGCGAAGGCCCGCGAAACGGACGCCGTAGGCTCTGTCGAAATCTTCGAGCATGCGCTCCACGAAAAACTTGGACCATCCGTAGGGGCTTTCGGGATGCTGGGGGTGGTCCTCATCGAGCGGAACGCGCACGGGCTCCCCGTAGGTGGCGCAGGTGGAGGAGAAAACGATGTGCTTTACGTTCCCTTCGTTGAGGGTATTGAGCAGCGTCAGCGTCTCGCAGACGTTGTTGACGTAAAACCGGCCCGGCTCCCTCACCGAGATGCCGACATTTGTATGGGCGGCAAAGTGGATGCACGCATCGATCTCGTGCTTGGCGGCGATGGAGCGGACCAGACCGGCGTCGCCGATGCTGCCTTCGTAGAGCGGGGCTTCGGGATTGACCGCATCGTAGTGGCCCTCGATCATGTTGTCGAGCACCACCACGGGTTCGCCGCGATCCACCAGAAAATCGACGGTCGCGCTGCCGATGTAGCCCGCGCCGCCCGTGACCAGAGTAGGCATAGGTTTTCCGTTCAGCATAGCATTGGAACGGAGCCAGGCTGGCGCTCAGAGATCGATCCCGATCGAGCGCATCAGTTCGAGAGCATTGCTGCGAGAGACTACCCCAGGCCGGATCCGGTAATCGAAACGCATTTTTCCATCCACGATTTCATCCTCGAAGTGCACATTCCGCACGCGCGGGCGCAGGGCGCTCTCCACCTCGGTGAGGGCAAGATCGTGGGTTGTGATGAGGCCCGCGGCGCCGCGCCCGACGAGCGAGCGAAAGATGGCCTGCGCGCCCAGACGCCGGTCGTGCGAGTTCGTTCCGCTGAAAATTTCGTCGAGCAGGAAGAGCACCGGCGGGTTCGATCGCGCCAAATCGAGCACGTCGCGAATTCTGCGGATCTCCGCATAGAAGCGGGATTCGCCTTCACGCAGGTTATCGCTCACGCGAATCGACGCCCCCAGCCGGAAGGGAGTGAGCCGCAGTTCGCGAGCGCGCACGGGGGCGCCGGCATAGGCGAAGACCACGCTCAGCCCCACGGCCCGGAGCAGGGTGCTTTTCCCCGACATATTGGAGCCGCTCACGATCCACAGCGGCTCGCGCTCGTCGAGTCTCACGTCGTTGCGAACCGCCCGCGCGGGGCCGATCAGAGGATGCGCGAGACCCGCCGCCGCGTAGAGACAGCCGCCCTCGTCGAACTCCGGCCAGCAGTCTTCCGGGTGCTCCGAGGCGTACCGGGAAATGGACGCCAGGGCTTCAAGATCCGCCACGGCGTCGAGCCACTCGCCCAGGCGCGGACCGTTTGCGAGCCGCCACCGCTCGATGGCGATGGCGCAATTCGTGCTCCACAGCAGAACGGGCGCGATCACGGCGAAAGCCTGGTTCAAGCGGGAATCGAGCAATTCGCCGAGGCGGCTCAACTCACGGATCCGCCCGGATGCCGAAACGCCGTCCGCGCGGAGCCGTTCCCCCAATCTCACGAGCAGCGGCGACTCAAAGCGCTCCGCCTCGAAGCGCCGGAGCACGAGCGCCAGTATCCCCAGATCCCGCGCCGCAAAATCCACTGGAGCGAGCACGCGAAGCACCCGTCTTCGCAAGCGTACGGCAAATAGAATCTGCGCCAGCGCGGCGAGCGCCACCACGCTTTCCGGCAGCGGCCATATTGCCCACGCCGTGAAAGCAGCCAGAGTGAGCGCCGGAAGGAGCTTCGCGAGCAGCGATTCCAGGGCGGAAAACCGGATAGCGGGGGCGGCGCCCCAGCGCGCCAGAGGCTCCGCCCGCACAAAGGCCCGCACATCCGGACCGAGCAGCGCGAGATCTTCCCGCAGTCCGTGGCGGGGGATCAGTTCCCGCGCCGCCTGCTGACGCTCCCTGGCTGTCTCGGGCGTCGCGAAGTTCAGCAGCCAATCCGCCAGGCGGCGTTCTCCAAGGGCGGTCCGCGCGGAGCAGAGCAGTTCAAAGACGGAGCCGCCGCCGAAGAGATCGAGATCGCCCGCGTAGAGATGGCGTTCCTCGATGTATTCCTCCCCCGAGACCCCGCGGCCGGCCCACCTGTTGTCCAAGCGGTCAGCGCCGCCAGCCCAATACTCGACGCGGCGCCGGGCCTCCACCACATGGCGCAGCAGGATCTCGTGGCGGACGATCACCGCCACCAGCACCGCGAGCATCAGCGCCACCGCGCCCATTCCGCGCGTGGAATTATCCCAGAGCGCAACGCCGCCGGCGGCGACGAGCGCCAGAAAAGCGGCCAGCCGCAGGCTGGCGAAACGGCCCGCCCGGCGCTCCAGTTGCTCCAGCGCCGCGCGCGCCGCGCGCAACCGCTCTTCGGTGAGCGCGTGGATGGATAGCGTGCCGTTCGTGGCGGCATGAGGCGTGGCGGTCACAGTTCCAGTGTAGAGGTTTGGCGACGCCGGTCCGCGGAACGGCGAGCGGATCTCCTGTCGGGGTGCCATGCGCCCATGAGAGGGCCGTGACGCACCCCGTGGTTTCTGGAGGCGCGGCGGGCACACTACACTGGATATTGATGACTGTCGAAATCGATGGGGTGACGCTCCACCTCGCGCACGCGGATGAACTGGCGGCGGAGTGGGTGGGGCAGGACGAGCCGCTGCGCCAGTTGCTGGCCGCCTGGATGCTGGTGAACCCGGCGGATACCCCGATGAATCCGCGGCTGGTCGGCAAGCCCGGCGTGGGGAAGACGACGCTTGCCTACGCGGCCTCGAAACAACTGGAACGCGAGGTCTATATCCTGCAGGCGACCGTGGATACGCGCCCCGAGGACCTGCTTGTGACACCGGTGATCGAGGGCGAGGGCAAGCTGCGCTATGTCGCCTCTCCGCTGGTGACGGCGATGCTGCGGGGCGGGGTATGCATTCTCGACGAAGGCAATCGCATGAGCGAGAAAAGCTGGGCGAGCCTTGCGCCTCTGCTCGACACACGGCGCTACGCGGAATCGATTGTCGCGGGCATCAAGATCAAGGCGCACCCCGATTTCCGCTTCGTCACCACGATGAACGACGATGCTTCCACCTTCGACCTGCCGGAGTACATCCACTCCCGTCTGCAGCCGCAGATACTCATCGACTTTCCGGAGAGGGACGAGGAGCTGGAGATTCTCCGGACAAATCTTCCCTTCGCGGACGAGCAGGTGCTCGAATACGTCACGGACTTTCTGCAGCGGGCGCATGGGAACGACGAACGGTATAGCGCGCGCGACGGCGTGAGCATCGTCAGGTACGCGATGAAGCTCGGCATGGCGCACGAAAACAGCACGCCGCGCAACTGGCTGATCGAACAATCGATCATCCATATCCTCGGGGGCGAAGCCATCCGCTATACCGCGCCGCTGCCCGAGTTGTAAGAGAACGCGGGCGGACGTCACGCCTTTTCGGGTAATCCGCCAGGGGCGGTCACCACGGTTGCATCCATCCGCGAATAGGCCCTATCCCGCGCCGCCTCAATCTTTTGGACGGATTTTCCGCGCCGGGGCGTCTGGCTCCGCGTTCGTTTCGGCGAAGGCGAAGACTACCATCGGGCGTGGTGAACAGACAAAAATTGATTCGAGAGCTGGCACGCGCCGCGGACGTGAGCCGGGCCGAGGCAGCGGACGCGGTGGACGAACTGACGCATCGTTTGTTGCTCGCGATGCGACGCCTCGATCCGCCGGCGGCAAGCGCGGCGGGAAAGGAAGCAACGAGGGGCCGCGAGCCCGGTTCGAGGGCTCGCGGGAAGATCTCCAAGGGCGCACTGAAAGAGAACAGCCGATGATCCGCCTCGACGAGCCGTCGCTTCGCGCGTTGCTGTACTCCAAGGAAAGCCGGCCGCATCTCGAGGAAAAGCTCGTGAATCTGCTCGGCGAGGCACTGCGCCATGGCGAACCGGTACACCTCGCGGGGATAGGCATACTCTCCGCCGATGCCGGGGGCGGGCTGCGCGTATCGCCGTCACCGAGCCCCCGCGTCTTTCTGGCGTACGTGGTGGAAGACCAGCCGCGGGCGCGTTCGATCTTCCGTTTTCTGAAGGAGCACGGCTTCGAGCCATGGATGGATGTGGAGTGCCTCCTGCCGGGGCAGAATTGGCCGCGCGCCATCGAGCGCGCTATCGAAGGCGCGGATTACGTCGTGCCGTGCTTTTCCAAGGTGTCCGCGTCGAAGCGCGGCTTCTTCCACGCGGAGTTACGGCTGGCGCTCGATTACGCCAGATTGCGTCCGCTGGATGCGGCCTACCTTGTGCCGGTCCGCCTGGAGCCGTGCCCGGTGCCGCGTTCCATTCAGAAGCAGACGCAGTACGTGGATCTATTCCCGGACCCGGAAGCCGGCCTGAGGAAGCTGCTGCAAGCGCTTCGCGGTGAATGATCCGGCGCTGGAGAGGTGCGCCGGCGCGGAGAGTCTCAGGCCCCGGCCACGCCCGCCCGGCGCAGGGCCGCGCGCTCGCGCAGCCACGGCATCCCCTTGCGCAGGAACAACTCGATGAGTTCGAGCAGCAGTGCGGCCGCGATCAGAAACGGCCAGAGCACGGTGTGGGATTGCACCCTTACGTTCCCCGGATCGAAGACCTTGTCGGCCGGCGGATTCACGCGGCCGCCCGTATAGGCCGCCACCTGCCGAAGAAGGGCGTCATTGTTGCCGGAATCGTGGACTTCCTGCTCGTCCAGGTAGTAGCCCAGTTCCGGAAAATCTTCGTTCGCGTGAAGGGGACGCACGCGGAACAGGCCGCGCCTCCCGCCGGCCGGCGCCTCCACGCGAAATACGCCCGGCGTGACCGGCTCGGCCCGCAGCGGCCGCCGGTAGTCGCCGGGGCCAAACACGTAAAGTTCCGGCGCCACGGCGCGGCCGCGCCCCGCCTCGATCCGGTATTCGGCGAGCAGCACATCGCGCGCCTCGTCATAGTGGATGCTCGATTCCTGGGGCTCCGAGCGCGGCAGCAGGTCTCGCACGAGGTTCGACCAGAACTTGTCGTAGCCATCCCAGCCGAGCCAGTCGGCGGCCCAGCGGCCCTTGGCGTCGGAGGTGAACACCGCCGAGCGGCCCAGCCCGTACTGCCAGCGCGCGAGCAGAGGAGCGTCTTCGCGGTCCACGGTAAGCAGCAGGCTGGCGGCTGGCTTTGTTTCGTACTTGACGAAGCCCTTCAGTTTTGGCGCGCTGGCGAAGTCGATGCCTTCGGTGATTTCCGCCGGGTCATCGACAAAATACGCGGAGCCCTTGGCGTTATCCGCAACCTTTTGGAGGTAGTTGCGATTGACGTCGCGGCCCAGCCCGATGGTCGAAATGGTGATCTTGCTGAGCGCTGCTTCCCTGGCGAGATTGATGGAATCCCCTTCCTCGGAGATTCCGTCGGTGAGCAGCACGATGTGTTTGTAGGACGCCTTCAGCGGCCGAACCTTGCGGTAGCCTTCCTCGAGCGCCGGCGCGATCTGCGTGCCGCCATCCGGCATGATGGCGGAGATCAGCCGCTTGATGAGGGGCTTCGCTTCGGCTTTCCGAACCGGCACGGCCCACTGATAGGAATTATCAAAGACGAGCACGCCCACCATGTCTTGCGGGCGGAGGTTGTCGATGACGCCGATGGCCGCCAAGCGAGCCAGTTGCATCTTGCGGCCTTCCATCGACGAAGACTTGTCGAGGATCAGCGTCACCACCGTTCCTTCCTCCGACTGCGGCGGAGCCAGCTTCGCCGGCAGGGCGCGCGTCAGGGGATCTTCCGGCGTTCCGGGAGGTTTTTCCACGTAGACGTTCCGCTCTCCAGCCACCACCAGAAGCCCGCCGCCGCCAAGCACGTAGTCTTCGATGCGTTTCTGCACGGTGCCAGAATAGTTTTCCATATCCTGGTTGTTCAACACCAGCAACTGGAAGTCGTGCAGGCGCTCGGGTATCTCGGGGGAAAGCTTCAGGTTGTACCGGGCTTCGTCCAGCACCTGCAGCAGATTCTGGTCTTCCTGCTGGCTCGTGCTTGAAACGAAGAGGGCCGAGGGCCGCCGGAAGGCGATAGCTCCCGATTTGCGGGCCACCCCCGAATCGCCGGGCTGTCCGGCCACCGAAACAGCGGCGCGGAGTTCGGAGACGCCTTCGCTCGCCACATTTAACGAGAGGCGCATTTCATTCGCGCCCGCTTCGAGATCCACCTCGCTGAGGCCGATTTGTTTGCCATCGACGGTTACGTCGATGCGGGCGCGAAGGGCTTGCGGCGCATCCATCACCAGATCGAGCGGGAAGCGTTCCCCGGTCCACACCCTGGGCGGAAATTCAAGAGAACGGATCGCGAGTTCGGGGGCCGGCCTCCCGGCGAGAGGGAAGACGTCAATGGGAACGCCGAGCGACCGGGCCTGCCAGGTCGCCCGGAGCAGACTCCCCTGGTTCTCGAGACCGTCGGAGATGAGGACGAGCCGGGGCACCGCCCGCACCGGGAGCGACGCCAGCCCGTAGCGCACGGCGGCTTCAAGGTTGGTGCCCTTTTCCACGCCGCCAAGGGATTCCGGCCTGGGAAGCAGGAAGCCGGGAATATCGAGAGGGCGGCTTCCGAAAGGGATTACCGTGAGAGCCTTGCCGCCTTCCTTTTCGAGCGAGGAGAGCAGCAGGCGCGCCTCCGCCTGGCCCGCTTCGCCCACGGATTCACTGACATCCGTCAAGGCAACCACGCGGACGGTGGAATCCGGCAGCTCCCAGATCGGGCTTGCGAGCGCAAGGAGGATAAGTGCAAAGATGAGCGAACGCAGCGCCAGGTGCGGGATCCGCCGTCCGCGGCGGGATTCGAACCACGCCCATCCGGCGAGCGGGAGCAGCAGAAGCAGAACCCATGGATGCTCAAACACCATGACGAACGCCAGCCTCCTTCAAGCCCAGCCGCCGCAGCAAGGGGGCCAGCGGATTCCACCCCGCGTGGGCGGTCTGGCCGCTTCCACGGCGGTCAAACAAAATCGCGTCCAGAAGCAGGAAGAGCAGACCCAGAGCCGCAAGCCAGGGCCACCAGCGCGCCGGCGGAGCGACATCGCTTCCCGGCGGAACTCCAGCAAGGGTTTTCTCCCTGGGCGGGGTCCATTGGAACCCGGGCGCCTCGGGTAATGTAAGGGAGACGATGCTTTCCCGATGCCCCTGTCTCACACGGTAGAGTCCGGTGGAACCGGCGAAGAACCGCCAGCCATCCTTGCCGTGCGTGACGGGCATCGCCGTGCCCCTGGAATCGAGAACCGTGAGGTCTCCGCTGCCCGCGGAATCAAGATCCGCGAGCAGCACCGAACCCGCCGTGCCCACGCTGATTTCCTCGGGCAGGGCGCTTGCGGCCGCCAGCCAGCGGAAGGTGTTGGCGAAGAGAAGCGGCGTGGCGACCTCGTAGCGCATCTCCGAGAGCAGCGGGTGGAAGCCCCACGCCACTCCCGGCACGACGCCGCGGCGCGCCAGGGCGATGGGGCCCGCTTCCACGGAAGCGATGACTTCATCGGCCGCGGCCGGCGAGAAGACTTGAATGCTGGTGAGCGCGGCATCCCTGGCGCGAAGCCCGGCGCTCATCACCGAAGCCGTATTCCAGCTCACGGCGACCTGTTTCACGGTGATCCGGCGCGTCCGCCAGGCGGGTGACCCGGCCGGTTCAATCCAAAGCGCGGGTATGGTGAGCGGACCCGCCGGATCCACGCGATCCAATACGACAAGATCGGCGTCTTCCCGCACGGGGCAAGGGGAGGCGGTGCTGAATTCGGCGCGCCACGCCGGATAGGCTTTCATCAGCGCTTCGTACGGCGTCCGGGTCTGAGTGCAAATCTGAATCCGCGCTCCGCTGCCGCGGGGGAGTTCGACGCGGGCCGCGTTATCCGCGCGGACACTATCCGCGACGGCTAAGCGGATATCCAGCCAGCCGGACGAGCCGGCGCGGAATTCAACCGGGAGTGTCACCGCGGCATCGGCGGGGACTCTTGCCCGGGTGGAAGCGATTGGCGCTCCGCCAAAGGATATCTGAATGGGGACATCCCGCGCCGCGCCCCGATTCCCGAGCGAGACGTAGGCAGTCCACAGACCCAGGTCGGTCTCCGATGCTTTCAGCACGACTTTTTCGAGCGACACGTTCGAGATCCGGGCCTCCACGGGAATCACGCGCAGATTTTCAAGCTCTTCCACAATCCCGGGAGCTTCGGTGCCCGCCAGCCAGAGGCCGCCCACGTAAACAATGTCACCGGGGGCTTCGCTGCGTTGAAGCATCTGCTTCGCGAAGCTCAGGGCCTCGCCCAGGTTGAGGGCCGTGCTGCCCGCCGCGGCCGCGCCAATGGACCCTTCCACGGCTTCGATATCCTCTTCAAAGCTGGATGAAGGCCGGGGCGTGCCGTCGCTCGGCACAACCATGACGCGATCTCCCGGCGGGAGAGACCGCGCATAGCGAATGGCGAGGTCTTTCGCGCGGTCGAGCAGGGTCCGGCCGTCATCGCGGGCAAGCATGGCGGAGGAAGCGTCCAGCACCAGAACGTGATCGAGCGGCTGGAAGCGATCCGCCCGCCACCGTATATCCGCGAGCGCGGCCAGGAGGCAAAGCAGCGCGAGCACCTGCAGCAATAGAGACCACGGCTGCTGGATGCGGCGCCGCGGCAGCGGGTGCCGGTCCATGCGGGCATCGCTCCAGAAGCGGAAACTCGATAC
The DNA here is from genome assembly GCA_964639135.1 of uncultured Solibacteraceae bacterium. GTDB lineage: Bacteria > Acidobacteriota > Terriglobia > Bryobacterales > Bryobacteraceae > JACTMJ01. The sequence continues at coordinate 9,088 of CAZXBZ010000031.1, forward strand.
GCGCACGCGCCTGCGCCCGCGGTCCAGATAATAGAGGGCCACCACCACCGCGGAAACCGCCGCGGCCGCCGCCAGAAACTGAAACAAACCGAGGCCCAGAAACTCCATCAGCCGGGAATCTCCTGCAACTGATTAAGGGTGCTGAACAGCACTTCATCGAGGGGCGTGGCGGTGTTCACGCCGGCATAGCGCCCGCCATTGTGGAGCGCCATCCGCTCGAGATCGCTCGCGTGAAGATCGAACGCCCTCTCGTACTCCGCGCGCGCCGCGTCGTCGAACTGAATCTCCCGCAGTCCGCCGGTCTCCGCGTCCTCGATCTCCAGCAGACCCTTCCACGGAGGCGTGCGGTCCTCGGCGGCATACAGGTGAATGAGAAACAGTTCGTGGCCGAGCGTCGCGAGGTTCCGCCATTGCGGCGTCACGTCGCCCGCTTCCAGGAAATCGGATAGTACAATCAGCAGCCCCCGCCGCGGATAGCGGCCGGCGAACTCCCTGACGGCGCGGGAAGTATCGGAAATGCCGGCTGGGTCGAGTTCGGTGAGGAAATCGACAGCCGGGGCAAAGCGATGGCGGCCGCCGCCCACGACGAGCCCTTCATGGATGTGGTCCGAGAAAGGGAGAAGCTCGATCGTTTCCAGCCGCAACACTCCGACATAGCTGAGCGCGGCCGCCAGACGGCGCAGGTAATAAAACTTGGAGGGGTTGCCGATCGCCATGGAAGCGCTGACATCCATCAGAACGCGGATCGGGATGTGGGGCTCCAGGTGGAAGACTTTCAGAAAGAGCTTTTCCAGGCGCATGAAGGCGCGCCAGTTTACACCGCGGAGGTCATCGCCATGGTGGAACTGGCGGTGATCGAGAAACTCCTGTCCGACGCCTGAAAGGCGCGCGGCGTGCCGTCCGCCGATGGAGCCGGGGAACGAGTTGCGCCACCGCAGCGTAAGGCGCTCCAGGCGTTCGAGAAATTCCTTGTCAACAATAGGATCCTGAGCCATGCGAACCGATAATCCCGTCCCTCGGCGAATCTCCGCGACCGGGAGTGCATCTCCCGATGGCTGGCTGGTTTGTGCGCGCGGCCGGCGGGCGTTCACCTCGCCCCGGCGGCGGAGGGCAGATCCCTCAGGATGGTTTCAAGCACTGTGTCGGGGGTTTGCGCTTCAGCGTGAGCGTCAAAATTGAGGATCATCCGGTGGCGAAGAACGGGGGCGGCGACCGCCTGAATATCTTCAATCGAAAGATTAAGGCGTCCGCGCATCATCGCGCGCACGCGGCCGCATTCCACCAGCGCCTGCGCGCCTCTCGGCGAGCTGCCGTAACGGACGAACTTCCTAGCCGAGGGATGCGCGTCGGGCTGATCCGGTTGCGTGGCCAGCACAAGCTCCACGGCGTAGGTCCGCACGTGGGGCGCCACCAGAACGTCATGGCAGGCGGCGCGGGCTTCCAGAATGCCCGGCCCATCCATGAGGGATTCGAGCGTAACGTTCCCGCCCGCCAGGGTGCGGTCCACGATCAGGGCAAGTTCTTCCCGGCTGGGGTAGCCGACGAGGATCTTCATCAGAAAGCGGTCCAACTGGGCTTCGGGAAGGGGATACGTGCCCTCCATCTCAATGGGGTTTTGCGTGGCCATCACCATGAAGGGGGCGTCCAGTTCGTGGGTGGTGCTGCCGCTGGTGACGGTGCGCTCCTGCATGGCCTCAAGCAAGGCGGATTGCGTCTTCGGGGTGGCGCGGTTGATTTCGTCGGCGAGCACGAGGTTGGCGAAGATGGGCCCCTTCTGGAAGCGCAGGCCGCGGGATCCGTTGGAATCCGTTTCCATCATCATGCTGCCGACGATATCGGCGGGCATGAGGTCCGGCGTGAACTGAATGCGGGAATATTGCAGGTGCAGAACGCGCGAAAGCGTTCGGAGAAGCGTCGTCTTTCCAAGCCCCGGAACGCCCTCCAGCAGGGCATGCCCGCCCGCCACCAGGCAGATGAGAATCCCCTCCACGACTTCGTCCTGTCCAACGATAATTTTCGCGATCTCCCGCCGCACCCGGTCCAACTGGGCGCCCGCCTGTTCCAACACCGTCATTGAAGTCACAGCCCTATTCTATCCATTCGCATCCGTGGATTCGGAACCGCCGGAAGGAAAGACAAAATGCGCGGGTTCCAGCGCGTGCTTCCGGCAATACTCGGTGTATAAGACGGCATAACTCGCGGTAATGTAATCCTCCTCGCAAAAACCGAGTTCGGCGGCGGTCTCGTCGATCCATTCCGAATCGCCCTCGAGTTCGAGGAACGGGCCAATCGGAGTTTCGTCCACCGCGATGACGGCCCGCTCATCCCCCCGGCGGAAGATCTGACGGAATTTTTCGTAGCGGAAGACCGGCTCGTAGCCGAGCCGCGCGAGCATCAGGGCAAGCGTCGCGCCGGATTCCACGACGGTTTCCAGTTCCTCGCGCTGTTTGTGGCGTCCGGGCAGCGGCGCGCCCTTGAAGGTGAGCACGGTTTTGCCACCCCAGACGCGCAGGCGGAGCATCCGGTGGGTGTTTCGCAACGCGGAATCCGCCGTGTCGTACAGAACGTTCGCCTCAAATGAGCGCGGACCGGTCTCGTAAAAACCCGCCGCGGAGATACGGCCGCGCACGGCGGCAAGATCCGTAACCGGGAGCTTGATCTCCACTTCCAGGGTGCTCCCTGGCTCCGCGAGGCGAGGAGGGGTTATTGATTCAGGGTTTTCGGAGGACATGCCTATAGTAGAATCGTAACAATGCGCCCGTAGCTCAGCTGGATAGAGCGACTGACTTCGGATCAGTAGGCCGAGGGTTCGAATCCTTCCGGGCGTACCAGTTTCTCGAGGCTCCGGCGAGCCAGAACCCCCATGGAGGAAGCCAGAAAGAAGACCCCGCTCGATCGCTTCCTCTCGCTGTTCACGGTTGTGAAGCCGGGAGAGGGCATTGCGGCTATCCTTCTCGCTTCCAATGTATTCCTGCTTCTTGCCTGCTACTACATTCTAAAGACCGCCCGCGAACCGCTGATTCTGGCCGAAGGGAGCGCGGAGTTGAAGGCCTACGCGGCGGCGGCTCAGGCGGCCCTGCTTTTTATCGTGATCCCAGTTTACGGGTGGATCGCGAGCCGCATGGACCGCATGCACTTCATCGCGATCTCAACCCTCACTTTTCTGGCCACGCTCGGCGGTTTTTACCTGTTTGTCCGCGCCGGCGCGCCGATCGGCTTTGCGTTCTATATCTGGCTCGGGATCTTCAACGTGTTCGTGGTGGCGCAGTTCTGGTCTTTTGCGAACGACCTTTATAGCGAGGAAGCGGGCAAACGGCTGTTTCCCATTATCGGCGTGGGGGCGTCGCTCGGCGCCTGGGCGGGCAGTGTTTTCGCGGAGCGCTTGTTTCAGAAACTCCAGATTGCCGGCATGCTGCCGCTCGCGGGCGCGGGATTACTGTTTTATCTTGGCCTCACCTGGATCATCAACCGGCGCTTCCGGGCCGATGCCGCCCAGGCGGGCAAGGAAGACGTTTCGAAGACGCCTCTCGGCAAGGAGGGCGGGTTCGAACTGGTTCTTCGGAATCCCTACCTGCGATGGATCGCCATCCTGGTGCTTTTGCTCAACGTGGTGAATACCACGGGCGGCTATATTCTGGACCGCACACTTCTCGGTTCGATGGACAGCCTGCTGGCGGCGATGGGTCCGGGGGCGACACGCCATGTTGTCATCGGGCAGTTCTACGGATCTCTCTTCGCCTGGGTGAATCTGCTCAGCCTGCTGTTGCAACTGTTCCTGGTGCCCTACCTTTTCCGATGGATCGGCGTTCGCGGTTCGCTCTTCATTCTTCCTTGCATTGCGCTGGGCGGTTACTCCCTGCTGATCGCCTTTCCGTTTCTGGCCGTGATTCAGATCGCGAAGATCCTCGAAAATTCCGTGAATTATTCCGTCCAGAACACCAGCCGCAATGCGCTCTACCTGCTGACTTCCCGCGAGGCTAAATACAAGGCACAGGCGGCTATCGAGACCTTTTTCTGGCGGACCGGAGACATGCTGCAAGCCGGAGTGGTGAAGCTGGGCGTCACCATGGGGCTAAGCACGGTGGGTTTTGCCGGTGTGAACGTGGGGTTCACTCTGGTGTGGCTGGTTGTGGCGGGGATGTTGTTCCGCGAGCACAAGCGCTTGAGCGGAGCCGCGGATTCATCCAAGGCCAAGGCAGCCTAGGACGCCTCCCCGGCGCGGCCAGGGGAGATCTCGGGCCGGACGATTTTCATGCTCGCGGCGGGTTCCGGCGCGAAATCCGTATCGGAACTCGCCACATCGGGCAAATGCAGTTTCCACCATCGCTCGGCGTCTTCATTCCGCCACTCCGCGGCCGATTCCAGGGCGGCCAGCGCCTGCATCAACTGCCCGGCGCTTTGCGGACGATCCTCGGGCTCCTTTTTAAGACACCAGAGAACGATGCGCTCGAGATCCTTGGGGATCGGTCTCTCCGTCCGCGCGGATGGGGGCAGGGGAGTATCCTTGGCGTGCGCGAACATGATCTGCATCGGCGCGGCACCCTCGAAAACGTCGACGCCCGCGAGCAGCCAGTACGCCACGCAGCCCAGGGAGTAGATATCCGAGGCCGGTGTCGCGCCAGCCGTGCCCAGCGCGATTTCCGGCGCCATGAACGCGGGAGTTCCGGTCGCCGAGCCCTCCTGGGTAAGGTGTACGGAAGCGCTGGTCAAGCTGAGGTCTCGCGCCAGGCCGAAATCCAGCACCTTGAGGAAGTCGTAATTTTCGCCCAGGCGGCATAGGAAGAGGTTGCTGGGTTTGATATCCCGGTGTACGATGCCTTGGCGGTGCGCCTCTCTCAGCGAATCGCAGGCCTGCAGCAGCAGAAAGATTGCGCGGCCGGCGGGCATGGGTCCGAAGCGCTTTATGAGCGCCCGCAAGTCCAGCCCCTCGAGATACTCCATTGCGTAATAGAGCTGGCCGTCGCCGGTTGCGCCGAAATCGAAAATCGTGACGGTGTGCGGCGAGCGGAGCGCGGCCGTGGCGCGCGCCTCCCTTTCAAACCGCATCAGCGGAGCGCCGGCGCCCTTTGTCCCGCTGGTCAGATGCTCCGCGTTGACGATTTTTACGGCCGCGGTCCGCGCCAGCATGCTGTGAGTCGCCACCCAGACTTCGCCCATGCCTCCCTGGCCGATCCGCCGGAGCAACTGATAAGCGCCCATCCGCTTCGCCTCGATAAGCTGCGCGCGGAGGTCGTAACTCATCGACGATAGAACAACCACGATTCCCGAGATGATTACCGTCGATAACGTATTCAAGATCACCAGTTCCCGCGGCGGAGCGCCGAGGTGCCATAGCGCTTCGTTAGCCCACACGCAAAACGGCAGCGCGACGGAGCAAAGCGCGCTGCTGACGGCAATCTTCCAGGGGCGAACCGGCAGCATGATCGCCACCAGCACGATCCAGGCGTCGGCGTACCCGTAAGCGCCAACGGTGGGCTGGCCGAGCCGCGGCGCGGTTCCAATCAGCGTTACCACCCAGGCCCCGGCGACGTGATACGCCAAACCCCAATGGAAGACCGAGGCGTCGGAGCCGGTTTTCGACCAGCAGAGTCTCCAGAGCAGGAGCGAAGCGAGAAACAATACCGCCAGGCAGATAAGCGATATCGCGGCGGCGGCCGGAGGCGCGTTGGCCAGATCGCTCGGGAACAATACCCGGTAGGCGAGATGCATCACCACCACCGAGCCGGCCACGGAAAGAGCCAGCCAGCCCAGGCGGCGCCGCCCGCGTTCCCGCAGATCGCCGGTTACCTGAGAGGCGCCGCTGACCGAGCGCGACCGGTCCAGCGGGCGATCGTCCACGGTGAGTGCGGCGGGCTGGTGGTGCCCCATACTCGTCATGGTAATGAATGCGGCTGAACAGCGCAAAAAGTGTGGAAAAGTTTTCCACAGACATTCTGGAGGAAATTGTGGAAATCTTCGGGAATCCGCTCAACACCAATCCTGTAAGGCCTTTGCTTCTTTCACACTTACGGGAATCGCGGCTTCCACATCGGCGTTACGCTCGAGTTTTCCACATGGAACGGAACGCCGTCGGCGTGTTTTACACCCTCTTGAAACC
>CAZXBZ010000032.1:0-14994 GCA_964639135.1 uncultured Solibacteraceae bacterium
CGCAATCCCGATAATCAAACCGCGCGAAGAACTCCGTCTCGCTGGCGGAAAAGAAACCGTCTCGGACAGGCTCTCGCGCAAGCTATTTGAAAGGTGAATCCGCCCCCGTACCGTAGCGCCCGCTTCGCCCGTACTGGTCAAGCGCCGCATTCGCCATCAGTCCCGGCCCATGCAACATCGTGGCTGGAACCGCCCCCTTGTTTGTCCGGACCAAACCGGACAAACCGGACAAACACAGCCCCGCCCATCGGATCCAGTTACACTTCTGTGTCAATCACTTAGCCGCTTTAATAACGCCGTTCTGCCAAGCATATTTTTACGTACTCTCCAGGAAGCCCGCCCCAAAAGCCCAAAGGGCGGCATGAGCCAGCCGGGTGTGTGAACGCCCGGTACAATTTCAAAAAGAAACAGGAACCCCGGCAGGGGTGGCATAAGCAACCGCGCACGATTCAGACAGCGCTCATAATCAATACCAACGGAGCAACCCCATTCAATCGCGCCATCGAGATTCGGTTTGATCCGCACAAATCTGCGCCCAGCCGATTGCGGCTGGGTGCCGCGCTCCGTGGCCGAGTGCGCGTTCCTGAGAACGTCTTGCGCGGCAGAGAAGCGCACGCTGGCGGACGCGGCAAATCGGAGACCGGCGAAGGCTTCCACGAAGCGGCAATCAAATGGAGCCAAGCCGAATCAGAGCGCGATGGACACGAGTTCCAGCGCGCCCGCACGGACCGGCACGCGCCGGTTTCCGTATCGCAGCGACAAGGCGCGCGCCTCGTCCGAGAGATTCCAGAGAAACACGCGGTTGACGGTGGGGAGCCAGCAGCACACGGCGGGTTGCTCCTCCTCCACATACGGAACGTCGCCCAGCCGCGGCAGGATGCGCCGCTTGAGCGCGAAGAGGTCCTCAAGCGTCTCCGGTGTATCGCGGCGCGTCACGAGTTCCGTGCCTGGGGAGCGATGCTGCGCCCCTGCATCCGCATCGGACAGAAAGCTCCAGCCGTCGGACGGAAGCCGGTCGCAGACTTCGAAGGGAACGCCCGCCGCCAGAAACAGGCTGTAGGGTTTGTCGTCCCCGACGTAACGGCTGTGTTCTCCCCAGAAATGTTTGAAGGGACCGCGCGGCGCATGGCCGGCAATTTCGGCGTGGAGCGCAGCCTGCCGCCGCATCGCCGGTGCCAGCACCTCCCAGTGGCTCATGGGAAACGGGGTGAGGCCGCTCATCATCATCGTGTTGCGGACATCGGCCAGCGTGGAAATAGCGAACTTGGCCGCCATATTCGCGGCGGAGAGCTGATCCGCCGGGAACGCGGTAGTTTCACTGTAGGCAAGCTCGGGCGCGGCGAAGCGGCGATGGAACAACGCACTGAAGAGTTCATCGGTCTTGCCCTTCAGCCGATTGAATGACCGGTCGTTGAACATGAGTTCCCCGACGCGGAACGGCACGTTGCGGTAATCCTCCAGGCGAATTCCGGCTTTTTCCGCTCCCAGATACATCACCATGTTGCCCAGGGTGAGGTTCGGCTGCGCGCGCCGCAGGTGGCGGAAGCACGCGGTCAGCTCCGCGCCATGAAAGTCGATCCACGCACGCAGTTCCTTCGAGAGGTTTCGCACCTGGATATCGTCGGCCAATTGTTCGCGGACCCCGTCGTTATAGCCGTGCATTTCCGCGAATCGCCGCCAGTGTGTATCGCAAAAGCATCCGCCAATCTGACCGGGTCCCACGGCGAGGCGGAAGTCGTCATCAAGGAAGGCCGTGCGGAACCCCATGCCGCCCAGACGCTGAAGCGCCGCGGCGTTCTCCTCGATGGCTGGTGCATGCAGCGAGGTGCCCCAGTGCCTGGATCCGTCCGCGTGGATGCACTGCTTCCAATGCGGCGGAGGGATCAGTGGCGGCTCCCCTTCCTTGTCGCCCAGCGAATCCCCGGGATGACCTAGCGGAACAAAGGCGATCTCCGCTTCCATCCCCGCCTGGCGGACCTGGCGCGCCGCCGCGGCAATGCGCTCAGGCGGGTAATACCAGTGGCCGTAAAGAAAGCCGGTCAGCCATATCGTGGAAACTCCCGCCTGCTTCACTACACTGGTCAGTTCGGGCTGGCGTTCCAGAGCGGCGGAGGAGAGGCAGACATGATAGCGGCGCACTGGTCCGGAAGCGGCGGCGGAAGCCGCCAGCAACGGTGCGGCCAGCAGCGGTGTGCCCAGAAGCTCGCGGCGCGTGAGGCGATGTGCCGTCATGGCTCCGTCACCCGCAGCAGGATACCCGCGCCCGGTGCGAGCCATCCGCCCTCGGTCCCAAGCGGGCCTTCCTTGCCGCTGGCGGGCGAGATGCGCGTCAGGCTCGCCTTCGCGTTTCGTAGCTTTACGCGGAAGGCGGCGGAAGCGTGCAGATCCTTGTTTACCAGCATCAGCCACGGACGCCCGTCGGCGTCCGCGAATTCCCCCACCAGGAAGCGGCTGCCAGAGCGCAGATCCTCCACCAGCGGCGTGCCGGCGGCGGTCGAAACCGGCCAGTGGTAGATGCCAGTGCTGCGGAGCTTACCCAGCGCCGGGGCCAGCGCGTGGACTTCGTGCGCGATCCGGCGCAGCATGTCCCACGTGGCTGTCTTGTTGCCGTTCGGGTCGACCGGCGCCATGCGGTAGTTGCCCGTGCCCGGCGTGAAGTAGGTAAAGAACTGAATCCCTCTGCCTCCGTAGGCGAGCGTGGCGTACACCTGCAAATGAAACGTGGCGTCGGAGGGTTCCATGTAGTGGAAATGAGCGTTCGCGAGCACACAGTTCCAAAACGGAATGCCCGCTTCAAGCGTCACCCGCCGCACCTGTTCCAGATTGTCGTAGAAGCGCGGATCCATTTGGCCGTCCAGCAGGGAGTAGTTATCCCAACTGAGGTAGGGAAGCGGAATGTGTTTCAGGTAGGCGCGCAGATAGGCGTCGTAGGAGTCCGCGCCCAACTGCTGGGGCTCGCGTAATTCGGGAAGAGGTTGATGTATGGCAGCGTCTCCGGCATGGCGCGCCGCAGTTCGGCGGCGATCCGCCCGATCAGCGGCATCGCTTCCGCGCCGGGTTCATCGCGAAGGTTTACGCCCCAGGCGGCTGGGTGTGCGCCGATCCGGGCCTTCAGCTCGGCGACCGTCTGCCGGATCTCCGCGTCGCTCGCTTCCTTGCGCGCAATCATCTCGTGAATCGGCGGGTAGGAAACCACGCAGGACATGCCCGCTGCCTGCACCTTATCGAGGTCTTCCGCAAGGCAGAAGCCGCTTACATTGAGCCCCGCTTCTCTCATCAAGGCTAGGCTGGCGGCATCGGACGGCGAAGGGTTCCAAGCCAGAATGGGAAACTCCGAAGCCTTTACCGGGGGCACCTGGTGGATCCAGGGATGCTGCCCTGGAAGCGCAACGGCGAGCAGAAGCAGCGCAAAATAGCGAATCGGCATAGTGGTGTGGCGCGGGCGCGCCGCCCGCGGATCGTTCAAGCCAATGAGCATTACGGCGGCCGGACAATTCCCGGCCGGGGCGGCGTCTGGAAGAGACCGGTAGCGGTCTTCCAAACTCCAAAACCCGCCCGCCGCTCCGTATCAGTCTACCCCGTCCGTGCGCGCCGGAGCCAATAGACAGGCGGCAGGTGCGATGCGGGATTTTCGCGACCGATGTGGCCGGACCGTCTCTGCCACGTGCGTCAGCGTTTGCTCCCAAGATCGTGCCGATCAAACCGAGCGGCTCTCCGCGCAATGGACGAGGCTTGCCCAAGGCCGGGTGTGTCCGGCGGTTCCGGTATGATCGGGAGAACGGGGCGAAAGCCCGTCGCTGAGATTCTGAGAACCCTAGACAATCATGCTGTATTCCCTGCACACATCGCCGCGCCGGTCTGCCCGCCGGGAATGGTTCGCTGGAGCCGCGTCCGCCGCGGTGCTGCTGGCAACGAACGCGGGCAGTAGCCGCGCCGCAAGCGCAAGCTCCAGGGTGTGGCGCGTCGCTGTCCTGGGCCATACCGGGCGGGGGAACTATGGGCATGGGCTGGACATTGCGTTTCGTGGTGTGGAGAACGCGGAAATCGTCGCCGTGGCGGACCCCGATGCCGATGGCCGCGCGCGGGCCGTCGCCCGCTCGGGAGCCAAACGCGGCTACGCCGACTACCAGGAGATGCTGGAGCGGGAGAAGCCCGAGATTGCCGTGATCGCGCCTCGCTGGCTGGACCAGCGGGTTCCGATGGTGAGCGCCGCCACCGCCGCGGGCGCGCACCTGCTGATGGAGAAGGCGTTCGCCGCGACACTCGAAGACGCCGACGCGCTCATCCGCGCGATTGGCGGCCGCAAGGTGCAGGTCTGCCACACCGCCCGCCCCGTGGGCGCCACGCACGAAGGGATCCGCCTGTTGCGCGAAGGCATTATCGGGGAAGTGCTGGAGCTGCGCGCCCGCGGCAAGGAAGACCGCCGCGCGGGAGGCGAAGACCTCATGACCCTCGGCACCCACTGCTTCGACCTGATGCGCATGATCGCCGGCAACCCGCTGCGCTGTACGGCCCGCGTGGAGGGGCCGCGCAAGCAGGCCACGGAATGGATCGGCCCGATCGCGGGAGATGCCATCGCCGCCACCTTCGAGTTCCCGCCGATGCCGTCCGGACCCGCCATTCCCGGCTACTTCGCCTCCCGCAAGAACACCGGACCCGGCGGACCTCGCTACGGAGTGACGGTTTACGGGAGCAAGGGGGTGATGGATTTCCCGCTGGATGCCATCCCCAACGAAGTTTGGATTCTCGAAGACCCGTCCTGGCGCGGCGTCTGGCGCAAACTCCCGCCCGGCAACGGTCCCAGGCCCGCGAGCCATCCGGAGGTCAACACGCTACTGGCCCGGGATCTGCTGGCCGCCATTGAGGAAGACCGCGCGCCGATGTGCTCCGCCATCGACGGCCTCTGGACCATCGAGATGCTCCAGGCCGTCTACGCTTCCAGCAAGGCCGGCGCCCCCGTCTCGCTTCCGCTTCAGAACCGGCGTCACCCGCTGCTCTGATCTTCCGGACTCGGCAAGGTAGCCCCGCTCGCGGGGCCAAGCGTGGCGGATGTGCTGTTCGATCTGGAGCGACTTAACACAGGCTTGCTCCGCCCTCCGGACTCCGCAAGCCTGTGTAGCCTAGCCGAGAGCAGCAGTGCTACCGTCTAGCCTCCCTTGGTAGGCTAGCCATTCCGGCGCGCATGCCTTTTCGCTCGCCGGTTCCGGACCTCGCGTGAAAATTCAGGTCGTCATCCGGACATTGAGATTCTCGTTCAGGGATTGCGCGTTGCCGTCTGAATTTTTTCCACTATGCTATTAGGGTTATGAAAGCCCTCGTGCGTCCGGGTGTTGTCAGCCGTCGAGCGCGGTGGACACGGTGTTTCGCCGCCATGGCCGTAATGACGATGGCCGCGGCCTCGGAGGGAATTCCGTTCGCGCCGGGAACCGTCTACGATCCCTCGATCCCCACCATGAAGCGCGTGCTCGGCTACGAGACGGGCGAAAAGATCACCGCGCCGGCGGATATCCCGCGCTACTTGCGCGCGCTCGAGGCGGCTTCCAACAAGATCAAGGTATTCTCCATCGGACGAAGCTGGGAAGGGCGCGAACTTGTCTATGCCTTCATCGGCTCCGAAGCCAATATCGCGCGTCTGGATGAGATCAAAGCGAAGGTGCGGCAACTGGCCGATCCCCGCAAGACGGATGAGGGCGCCGCGAGGGCGCTCATGGCCGATCTTCCCGCCGTGGTGAGCCTCTCCTGCTCCGTACACGGTAATGAAATCTCGCCCTCCGATGCCGGTATCGCCGTCGCCTATCACCTCCTTGCGGCACAAAACGATCCGGTGGCCGGCAAGATTCTGGAGAACGTCCTGTTAATTCTCGATCCGCTTCAAAACCCCGACGGCCGCCAGCGCTTTCTTGCTAATTTCGAGCAGTCGCTTGGCCTCGAACCGGATGCGAGCCCTCTTTCCGCCGAACGCAAGGCGCCCTGGCCGGGAGGCCGTGGCAACCATTACCTCTTCGACCTCAACCGCGACTGGCTCATCCCCACGCAGCCTGAATCGAAAGCCCGCATCTCAATGCTGCGTGAATGGATGCCTCTCGTCTTCGTCGATCTCCACGAGATGGATAGCGATAATACCTACTATTTCGCTCCCGGCGCGGAGCCCTTCAACCCATGGCTGGTTCCGTACCAGAGGGAGAGCCTCGATTGGTTTGGCAAGAATAACGCAAAGTATTTCGATGCGAACGGGCTCAATTACTTCACGCGCGAGATCTTCGATTCCTTCTTTCCCGGTTACGGCGATAGCTGGCCGTCTTACTACGGCGCCATCGCGATGACCTACGAGCAGCGAACTTCGCGCGGACTTCGTGCGCGCACCAGGGATGGGCGGGAGTTCGATTTCGCCAGCACCATCAAAGGGCATTTCCTCTCCTCCATCGCCACGCTGGAGACTTCCGCCGGCCGGCGCATGGATCTCCTGACTCAGTTCCGCGGCTACCGGAAATCCGCCGTTGAAGAAGGCCGAACCGGGGCGGTGACGGAGTATATCCTCCCGCGCGAACACGATACCAGCAGTGTCGATAAACTCGCCGCGGTTCTCCATTTTCACGGCCTCGAGGTGAAGCGGGCGCGCGCCGCGTTTCGAAACGGGGGCCGTGAATTTCCCGCTGGAAGCTACGTCGTCCCGGCCGCGCAGCCGGGTTCCCGACTGGCGCGCGTCCTGCTGGAGAAGCAGGTCTCGATGGATGACGAATTCCTGAAGGAGCAGGAACGTCTCCGCCACAAGAAGCTGGGGGATCAGATTTACGATGTCACTGCCTGGAGCCTTCCGCTCCTGTACAACGTCGAGGCGGTCCCGGTGAAAGCTGCCTCGGCTGGTGATTTTGAAGATTGGGACGCCTCGAAGATGCCGGCGGGCCGCGTGCATTCGTCCGTCTCGCCCATCGCCTATCTCGTTCCGTGGGGCACCGCGGCATCCGGCCGCTTCCTTACGGCCGCGCTGCGCCGGGATATCCGGCTGATGAGCCTCGACAAGCCCGCCGTCCAGAACGGCCGCGCTTTCCCGCGCGGAACCCTCGTAGCACGCACCGCCGACAACGGCCCCGGTCTTGCCCGCGTTGTCGGGGAACTCGCAACGGAAAGTGGCGCCGAAGTGATTGCAACCGATACGGGCTGGGTGGAAAGCGGCATCAACTTCGGTAGCGCGCTTTCGTTCTACATTCCCAAGGTGCGTGTTGCCATCGCCTGGGACGTTCCCACCATCGGCAACGCCGCCGGCGCTTCCCGCTTCGTGCTGGAGCGCCAATTCTCCTATCCCGTTACGGCGATCCGTACGCGAGACTTGATCTCGGCCGATCTTTCCCGCTACGACACGCTCATTCTTCCTTCCGCTCTCGGCTCCGCCTACGATGCCGTTCTGGGCGAAGCGGGCATCGGCAATCTCAAGCGCTGGGTGGAATCCGGCGGCACGCTCATCGGGATCGGCCGCGCGGTTGAATTTCTCCGCTCGGAGAAGACGGGCTTGCTGCATCTCAAGCGGGAGCTTGGGGCGGGGCATGGTCCATCGGCGGAGGCACGGGCGGAATCCTCCGGTGAATCCGGCGACGTCGCGGGTTCCATCCTGGCCACCGAGCGAGAGTATATGGAAGCGATCAAACCGAATTCGGCGCTTCCCGATGCCAGCGCGGGCATTTTGCTGCGCGCCAAAGTGGATACGGACCACTGGCTGAGCGCTGGCTGCGAGCGCGGGGTGAACGTGATCTACCTCGGCAACACCATCTATGCGCCGCTCAAGCTGGATGAAGGCGTAAACGTCGGTTACTTCGATGCACCCGGCAATGTCTTTCAAAGCGGCTACGTGTGGCGCTCGCTTCGAAAGCAACTGGCCTTCAAGCCGTTCCTCGTCTCGCGCGCGGTGGGCCGGGGGAACGTCATCGGGTTTATCACGGATCCGAACTTCCGGGCCGTGATGGATGGCAATAATCTCCTCTTCCTGAATGCCGTCTTCCGGGGCCCCGCTCATTCCCGCCGGGCCGGCGGCGATTAGCCTCGAAATTCCTCCCATCACGGCGTGAAACATCGCGGCGTCGATCTCTATCCTCCTATTGGTGATGGAGGAAGATCCATGAATACCAGGCAATTTCTTTGCATAGGCGTTCTCGCGCTCGCTAACTTCACGTTTCCGCAAGACGCCGCCGCGGTAAAACCGCAAAGCCGTATTCACCGCGCGGAGCACGTCCTCGCCGGTGAATTGAAAAGTGTGGATAAAGACACAAAGACAGTTGTCGTCAAGACGGCGGATGGCGTCGAGGAAGCGGTGAAGTACACGGATCGGACAGTGGTCCGTTCGCTCGACGCCGCGGGCCGGGATATCGGGAAGGCTGGGCAGGCGGCGGCTCTGGCCGGCGGGGAAGGCTCGCGTGTCGTTGTCCGGTACACGGAAAGAGGCGCGGAGAAAACGGCGGTGGGCGTGGAGCGCTTTGGGCATGATTCGCTGCACGCCGGGGAAGGCGTCATCACAAAGGTCGATAAGGCGGCCGACACGGTCACCATCAGGACCGGGCGCGGTACGGAAGAAACCTACCACGTAGCCAAGGATGCGGCGATCGATACCGGGCATGGCACGGTGCGCTTTGCCGACCTGACGGCCAGAGACGCCAGGGAAGGCGCGCACGTCACGGTCCATTACACCGAGGATGCCGGCGGCAAAATCGGCCATGCGCTGAAAGTGGCGGGCAGGGCGCTCTGACGGGGGCGCCGGCGGTGAATTCTCGCGCGTACCGCAGGCATGAGGGAGCGCGCTCGCGGGCGGTGTGTCGGAACGTCCGGCCCGCGCGTTCCCGCCGCCGATGCGGGCTGCGTTTTTGATCCAGCAATACGCGCTTGCGCCACCTCGTCACGTTCACGGAAGTTTCCGTACACGGTCCGCGGAAGATATGACACGCAAAACCTTAGCCGCAAGCGCTGGCGCGGCCGCCTTGCTTCTGGCGATCGGAGCCTGGTTTGTCGCGAGAGACCATGAGCCGGTTGAATACCGCACATCCCCCGCCGAGCGGGGCGATGTCGATGTCTCCGTTTCCGCTACCGGCAGCCCGAACGCGGTGATCACCGTGCAGGTCGGCACTCAGGTATCGGGTGTAATCACGGAGCTTTTCGCCGATTGGAACAGTAAGGTCACCAAGGGTGAACAGATCGCCCGCATAGACCCGGCGCCGTTCCAGGCGAAAGTCGACCAGGCCGAGGCGAACGTAGCCGCCGCGCGGGCGGCTGTGTTGAACGCGGAAGCGGTGATCCAGCAGGCGCGGGCAAATATCCAGGCCGCAACCTCGGCCCGCGCGGCCGCCCAGGCGAATGTGGTGAAGGCCAGGGCCGTCGCGGAAGACGCCGAAGCGAAGGTGGCGCGGCGCGTCACCATGGTGAGCAAGGGCGCGGACGCGAAGGAAGATCTGGAGACCGCCCAAACCACCTACAAATCGGCGCGGGCCGATCTTGAAGCTCTGACCGCCCAGGAGCAGGCATCGCGGGATAGCGTGCACGTCGCCGAAGCTCAGTTGAAAGTCGCGACGTCTCTGCTGGCGGCGAACCAGGCGCAGGTCCGGCAGGCGGAAGCCGTTCTGGAATCCGCGCGGCTAGATCTCAACCACACCCACATCCATGCCCCCGTGGATGGCGTCGTGGTGTCGCGCAACGTGGACGTCGGCCAAACCGTGGCCGCGAGTCTCGCCGCGCCAACCCTGTTTCTTATCGCGCAGGATCTCACCAAGATGCAGGTGGATACCAACGTTTCCGAAGCGGACATCGGCCGAGTCAAGGTAGGCGACCCAACCACGTTCACGGTGGACGCTTACCCTGGACGCGTCTTTCACGGCGAGGTCACCTCCATCCGCGAAGCGCCCATCAACGTGCAGAACGTCATCACGTACGATGCCGTCATCGGCGTGGCGAACCCCGACCTGAAGCTTTTCCCTGGCATGACCGCCAGCGTCAGGATCCTTGTCAAGCGGAGTGCTAACGTGCTCAAGATCCCCAACGCCGCTCTTCGTTACCATCCGGCTGGAACGCCCCCGCCAGCGATGGTGCGAACGGCCGGACACAAGAAGGAGGCGCCCGAAACCGCGGTCTGGGTTCTCGGCTCGAACGGTCAGCCGGAACGCATGCTGATCGCCACGGGCGAGACCGACGGCGCGTCCACCGAAGTTGTTTCCGGCCCGCTCAAGGAAGGGGATCGCGTGATCACGGCGGCTCTCGCAAAATCGGGCTCTCCCGCATCCAGCGGTTCGCCGCGCGGTTTCGGCCGAGGGCCGGGATTCTAAAATCGGAGGGCGCCGTGGCTTCGGTGATCGAAGTGAAGGATCTGGTGAAGGATTACCGCATGGCCGGTGCGCCGCTTCACGTTCTCAAGGACATCTCTTTTGAAATCGAGCGCGGCGACTTCGTGGCGATCATGGGGCCGTCGGGTTCCGGCAAATCCACCCTGATGAACATTCTCGGGTGTCTCGATAAACCGACCAGCGGCAGTTACACGCTCGACGGCGTCAGCGTCGGCGGCCTCGATCGGGATCAGCTCGCCGAGATCCGCAACAGCAAGGTGGGCTTCGTCTTCCAGCAATTCAACCTGCTGGCGCGCACGAGCGCCATCGAGAACGTCGCCCTGCCCCTGATGTATACCGATACGCCGGAGCCCGAGCGGCGGGAACGCGCGCGGCGGGCGCTCGCGAGCGTGGGCCTTGCCGAGCGTGAAGACCATCAGCCAAGCCAGCTTTCGGGCGGGCAGCAGCAGCGCGTAGCCATCGCAAGGGCTCTCGTGAACAATCCGCGGATTATCCTCGCCGATGAACCCACGGGCGCGCTCGATTCGCGAGCCGGTCTCGAAATTATGGCTATCTTTCAGCGCTTAAACCGGAGTGAGGGCATCACCACCATCGTCGTGACGCACGACCCGGATATTGCCGCCTACGCCAATCGCGTCATCTATTTCAAGGATGGCCGCCCGCTGCGAGACGTTCGTGTCGCGGAACCGCTCGACGCGAGCCGGAACCTGCTTGCGCTGCCCGCGGAAAATCCGGAGGAGGCGCGGCCATGAAGCGGATCGGCTCGAGCGTGCGCATTGCCCTGCTCGCGCTGCGGGTGAATCGCATGCGTTCCGTGCTCACCGTGCTCGGCATCGTGATCGGCGTGGCGGCGGTGATTGCCATGGTGGGCGTGGGCGCGGGCGCCACCGAGCGGATCCAGGAGCAGATCCAGAGTATCGGCAGCAACCTCATTATCGTGCTGCCGGGCAGCATCAGCGCCAACGGGGTACGGCTGGGGGCGGGCGGGGTTTCGACCCTGACGCGTGACGACGCCACCGCCATCGCCGCCGAATGCCCCTCCATTTCTCTGGCCGCACCCACCGTGCGCGGCGGCGTGCAAGTGATTTATGGCAACAACAACTGGGCCACAACCGTTCAAGGCGTTACTCCGGATTACATGGAGATTCGCGATTACACGATGCTTTCGGGTGAGTTTTTCACGGAGGAGGACGTGGAAGCCGCGGCAAAAGCCGCCGTGCTGGGCGAGACCGTGGCGCGGAACCTCTTCGGCGTCAGTGACCCCACCGGGCAAACCATCATCATCAAAAACGTGCCCTTCACCGTGGACGGCGTATTGACCCCCAAGGGGCAATCCCCTGGCGGGCAGGATCAGGACGATATCATCCTTCTGCCGATTTCCACCGCCACCGAAAAAGTCCTGGGCACGAACCGCGCCAATGCGCGAGCGGCCGGAGCGATTATGGCGCAGGCGGTGAGCCCCCAGGCGATTCCTTCCGCCATCGACGAAATGGAAGCCCTGTTACGCGAACGCCACCGGATTATGCCGGGGCAGGATGACGATTTCAGTATCCGCAACCTCACCGAGGTATTCGAAGCGCGCGAGAGCGCGGCGAACGTCATGTCGATCCTGCTCGGCGCCATCGCCTCGGTCTCGCTCGTGGTGGGCGGCATCGGCATCATGAACATCATGCTGGTCTCGGTCACTGAAAGAACCAGGGAGATCGGCTTGCGCCAGGCCGTGGGCGCGAAGACACGCGACATCCTGCTGCAATTCCTGGTGGAGGCCGTCACACTCTCCGTGCTCGGAGGCATCCTGGGCATCCTGCTCGGATTGCTGGCTTCCGTGTTGATTTCTCATTTTGCCGGCTGGAACACCGTGGTGAGCCCGGTCTCCATCGTCATGGCGTTCCTGTTTTCCGCCGTGGTCGGAGTTTTCTTCGGTTACTATCCGGCCCGCAAAGCCGCTTATCTCGACCCGATCGAGGCCCTGCGCTATGAATAGCCATCCGCTTCCCGGTCGCCTTGCCGCACCCCTTGCCGGGCTGTTTTTGCTTCTCGTTCCATGCGGTTGCATGGTCGGGCCTGCCTACCATCGCCCGTCCGCGCCAGCGCCGCCCGTGTATAAAGAGAACCTGCCCGCCGGCTGGAAAGAGGCTCAACCGGGCGACGGCGCGCTCCGCGGCGAATGGTGGAGCCTGTATAACGATCCCCAGCTTTCCGCGCTTGCGAGCCAGGTCGAGATCTCAAACCAGAATGTGCTGGCCTTTGAAGCCCGTTTTCGTGAAGCGCGGGAAGCCGCCCGCGTGGCTCGCGCCTCGCTCTATCCCACGCTCACGGCGGCCCCCTCCGCGTCGCGCTCCGGCCCCGGAATCTCGGGCGGTATGCAGCACACCTACGCTCTCTCGCTCGATGCCTCCTACCAGGCGGATGTCTGGGGCGGCATCCGCCGCGCCGTCAGGGCGAACACGGCTATCGCCCAGGCTACGGCCGCGCAGCTCGAAAACGCCAAGCTGCTTTACCAGGCCGAGTTGGTGGCGGATTACTTCCAGCTCCAGGGTCTCGACGCCACGCGCCTCCTCCTCGAATCCACCGTGCAGTCGTTCGAACAATCCCTGCGGATCACCGAGGATCGTTTTGAGGGAGGCGTCGCGTCCAAGGCGGATATTGCTCTCGCGCAAACTCAGCTCGAAGGCGCTCACGCCGAACTGACGGACCTGGGTGTGGGGAGAGCGCAACTGGAGCACGCCATCGCCGTCCTCACCGGCAAGCCGCCCGTGGAGTTGTCCATCGCTCCATTGACCGCGCCGCGGCCGCCGCCCGCATGGAACCTGGCCGCGCCATCCGCGCTGCTTGAGCGCAGGCCCGACGTGGCCGCCGCCGAACGCCAGATGGCCGCGGCGAATGAGGAGATCGGCATCGCCAAAGCCGCGCTCTTTCCCGCGCTGGATATTACCGCCAGCGGCGGAACCGAGACGGAGCTGTTGTCCGATCTGCTCACCTGGCCCGCCCGTTTCTGGTCGCTCGGCGCGCGGGCCGCGCAGCCCATCTTCTATGGCGGCCGCCTTCGGGCCCAGGTTCGTCTCAGCGAGGCCGCTTACGATGAATCCGTGGCGAATTACCGCCAGACCGTTCTTTCGGCGGTCCAGGAAGTGGAGGACAGCCTCGCCGGGCTGCGCATTCTCGAGCGGGAAGCGGATGAAAACGCGCGGGCGGTCAAGGCCGCGCGGGAATCTCTCGACATCGCGAACATCCAGTATCTCGGAGGGATGACGAACTTCCTGCAGGTCATCATCGCGCAGACCAGTCTGCTCCAGAACCAGCGCTCGGCGGTAAACGTCCTCACCCGCCGCCAGTTGGCGAGCGTCGCCCTGATCCAAGCGCTTGGAGGGGGCTGGGACGCCGCGCGGCTCCCCACCGCGAGTGAATTGCGGCATTGAGTTCACGCGGCCGCCCCTTGTTGCGGTCACGGCGCGCGGCCGCGAATCCGCCCGCCAAACGTGCGCCGTTAATGCGCCGGTGTCGAAGCCTCCGCTCACCGGAGGCTTCCCGCCCGGAGGGAATCCGCCGTATGTGCCTCAGGCACTCCCGCGCCGGCGGCTCTCTCGAAGCGGCGCACGTCACTCACCCGGAAGATACGTCTTCTTGTACCACCCGATATAGCTCCGCAGCCCCTTCAGATAATCCGCCAATCCCAGCAGGTCTTCGTCATGGATCAGGTAGGTCATATCGGGCTGGCGGTTGGCAAAGTGGCGGGCCCGGTCCTGCTGGTGGAAATACTTCTTCTCCGGGGTGGAAAGCCCCTTGGGGAGCCGCGTCTTTTCCCACGTTGTCACCAGTTGGTTGAACACCTCGTCACGCTCCTTGAGGCTGGCTTCGACAACCCCGGCGGCCTTCTCCAGAGCCGTATGGGAAGCGGCGTGGCTGATGAAGTGCTGGCGGTTGGCTCTCGCGAGGCCGCGCTCCACCTCCGAAAGCGCGACATAGGTGCGCGCGGTGTGCGCGATCAGCTTCGCCATGGATCCGAAGATTTCGAAGTCGTGACCATGGCGGACGCCTTGCTTCTGGTTTGCCTCGCAGATCTCGATCGCGCGCTGCATCGCGGGCAACTGAGCCCGGGACCGCTCCACCATGGCCTTATATTGGGTATTCCAGTACGGGCTGTATTCGATGGCGTCGCCGCGCGGCTGGTCCGGTATGTGCGTCTTTCCGATTTCTCCCCAATGCCAGACTTTGCGCTCGAAGGTATCCATGTAGTAGTAGGCCCCATCGTTCATCAGCAGCCAGAGATCCTTGAGGTCACGTGCCTCGGGGCCATAATAATTCGCGAAATACTTGTCCTGGAATTCCTGCATACCAGGAATGCCGCCGCTCCAGGAATCCTCCGCCGCGTGGACGAAGCGCATCATCCAGACCTGGTTGTGCAGGCCGCTGTCATCCCACGACGTTGAAACCATCCCATCGAAGAGTCCGGATCGCGCGCCAGGCGCCAGCGTTTCGTGGGACTCGGTCAGTGCCCCGGTGGTCTTTTCCTCCTTCTTCCCCGTAAGCCTGTAATCGTAGGGCAGAAAGAGATGTTCGATGCCGGGGTTCGGGTCGTAGATCCAGGCCGGGTATCAGGCGTCTCTCGAAGCGCGAGCCGCGCCGAGATCGCTGCCGAATTACGCGGTGATCAGGTTCTTTACCGGGAGGATCTTTT
>CAZXBZ010000033.1:0-14899 GCA_964639135.1 uncultured Solibacteraceae bacterium
ACCTGGTGGCGGTGCGGGGCACGCATCGCTTGCCGCGCCCTTTTCCAGGTTTTCTCCGCTGTTCGCGCCGCCACTAACGTTCGCCCGCCTTTCGCCGCCGCTCCAAACCGGACCGGCCCATTCGCTTAGCCCGTTCAGCCATTCCCGCGGCCGGGCTGCCCAAGCTGGCCAGACGCTCTTTCCGCACCCGCCGTTTCCCGGATCGCGGGTTACGGTTGTAAACTCTCGACTCCGCTGTATTTCCCGCGCTCTCCGGCATTGCGGCGCCCCCGCCCCACGCGGCGAGGCAGCCGTCCCGCGAACGTGATATTTTGCTTTGAGGAGCGTCTGAATGAAACGAAGAGATCTGCTCACCCGCATGGCGGGCGGCCTGGCCGCGGGAGCGGCCGCCGGGGCCTTATCGGCCTCACCCCAGACCGACAGCCTGAGCCGGCGCGTCGGCGGTGAGAAAATGCGCCTCGAACTGGATGACTTTGTCCCCAAGAGCATGCTGCACGTCGAGGAGCATATCGTGGAGCGGGCGAAGTTTCCCGTCGTGGATGTGCATACCCACTGGAGTTTCTCCAGCAAAGCGCCGGACGGTTCGGGGATGAGGTATTCCGCCACGCCCGAGGAACTGCTCGCGGTGATGAACCGCCGGAACATCCGCACCCTGATCAATCTCACCGGAGGGTTCGACCAAGGCTTCGTCGATTGCCACACCCGCTACGATCTCGCCCATCCAGGCCGATTCATCACGTTCACCGAACCGCAGTGGCTCCGCGCGAACGAACCGGGCTACCCCAAGATGCAGGCCGATGCCGTGGAGCGTGAAGCAGGCCGCGGCGCGAAGGGTCTCAAGATCCTCAAGACCCTGGGTCTCTATCTGCGCGACACGAACGGCGCCCTCGTGAAGATCGACGACAAGCGTTTCGACCCCATGTGGGAAGTGTGCGGCGCCAAGAACATCCCCGTATTTATGCACGTCGGGGATCCCGAAGCCTTCTTCCTCCCCATCGACAAGACAAACGAGCGCTTCGAGGAGCTGAATAACCACCCGGATTGGAGCTTCCATGGGAAGGATTTCCCCAGCTTCATGGAACTTATGGAAGCGCGCAACCGCGTCATCGCGCGGCACCCGAAGACCACGTTCACGCTGCTCCACTGGGGTAACGACGCGGAAAATCAAGGGCTTGTAGCACAGTGGATGGATAAGTATCCGAATATCCACGTCGAGATGGCGGCGCGGATCGGCGAGCTGGGCCGCGCCCCCCGGACCTCCCGAAAATTCATCGAGCGCTACCAGGACCGCTGCATGTTCGGCACGGACGCCATCCCGAAGGGCTATAACGTGCCTCAGCAGATCTTTGGCGACGACCTCTACAAAATCTACTACCGCTTCCTCGAAACCGAAGATGAGTATTTCGACTACGCTCCGGCTCCCAAGCCCCCACAGGGCCGGTGGCGCATTCACGGCCTGGGATTGCCGGACGGCATTCTGAAGAAGATCTACCACGAGAACATTGACCGTATGCTGAGGTTATCCGCATGACCGGCTCACTCCTGGGCCTGATGGCGGTGCTGCTGCTGGCGGCCGCCGCGCCCTCGCAGGAGCCTCTGCCTCCGCTGCCGGATTACAACGTACACCGGGTGGCGAAAGCCCCCGGTTTGGACGCGTTTGCATTGAGCGCCTGGTCGAAAGCCGAGAAGCTCACCTGGGGTCCGGCAAACGCCAGAACGACGCTGCACGGCCTGTGGGCGCCGGATGGTTTGTGGCTGCGTTTCGACGTGGAAGACCCCTCTCCCTGGCACACCATGACCAAGCGCGACGAGCACATCTGGGAAGAAGAAGTGGTTGAGATCTTCATCGACCTTGATGGCAGCGGCAAACATTACGGGGAATACGAAATCAATCCAATCAATGTGCTCTGCGACCTCGACATGGAGCACGGCTGGCCGGACGTGAAAGGCGATATCACCTGGGATCACAAAGGGCTGGAATCCGCGGTTCAGCCCCGGAAAGCCTCGGGCGGCGACCCCGGCGGATGGACGGCCATCATGCACCTGCCCTGGGAGGGCTTCGCCACTCTCGCATCCGTGAAGGAAGGACGCGCGCAATCCCCGCCGAATCCGGGCGATATGTGGCGCGTCAATCTCTACCGCATCGAGCGCCCCGGCGGTCCCGAAGCGCCCGCGAAAGACGCGATCTTCGCGGCTTGGTCCCCCACCGGCAAAACAACCTTCCACTACCCCCCGAGGTTTGGCCGCTTTCACTTTCTGGCGCGGTAGCGCGCACCTGGTGAGCGGATAAAGTGGAGTGTCAAAATCCACGCGGTGATGGCGCGCGCCCGTCACCGCGCACACTCTCGGCCGCATCGGCGGCTATAATGGACTCTTTGGAGTTTATATGTTTGACCTGTCTGTTTTTATGGATGGCGCAACCACTGCTCACATTGCGCTGACCGGCGTAACGGCCCTCTCCGGACTCGCGGCCATGGCCGTGGCTTCCACCAAGCGGCCGGAGGGCTACCAGGAACCGGTCGAGAACATCGATTGGGAAGGCTATAAGACACGCATCCGGGCCGAGAACAACGTCCGCATCATCGAAGAAAAAGAAACGGGCCTGCCGATCTCGGAGCTTCCCAATAGTCTTTATGGCCACAGTTATTCGCCGAGCTTCGATAACCCGATTCCGCTGTTCTCGAAGACGAGCTTCCAATCCTTCGAGCTGCACAAGCTGGCGAACGGGGAAGTGGTGATTTTAGGCTGCGTCACCAAGGATGCGGCGGCGAAGTTCGCGAGCGGGGAGTTTGTGTCGCTCCAGCTCTTCCCGGAGCCATACGCGGATGCCGTATCCCCCATCACGCTGAATTACAAGTACGTCATCCGGTCGAATAACAAGGTGTCCCGCCACAACGGCAATTACATCGAGTTTGACGTCAAGACCGGCGCGTAGGCCTCCAGCGTCACATCCGCGCGGCTCTCCCCGGCCCGCCCGGATACGCTCGCAGCGTCTCTACATGCGGCGCTGTTCCTCGATGGTGCGCGGCAGCATGAGCGTCACCGCGACGCCAACGACCGGGAAAACCAGGAGCAGCATCATCGCCGCCTGAAGGCTCAACTTGTCGCTTAGCCACCCGGTGAGAGGCACGAAGAGTAACCCCGCGGCTCCCCAGGCGAAGCCCATCATCAGGGAGGACACGGTGGCGGATTGCTCGGGTACGAGATCCTGCGCCATCAGGACGTTCACCGGAATCGTGAACAGCAGAATCAGCCCGCCGAGGCAAAGCCCAAGGGCCGAAAGCCAGCCTGTCGTGAGAAAGAAGAGCAGCATGAACGGCACGGTTCCCGCCATGGAGACAAGAATCACCTGACGGCCGCCGAAGCGATCCGCCAGGCTCCCGCCGAGGAAGCCGCCCATCGCGCCGCAGATCAGGTACAGACTCACCAGATAATTGCCGGTGACCAATGAGAGGCCGCGTTCGACGTCCAGATAAAGCGGCAGCATCTGCGCGTAGGTCACTTGAATGGCGGACCGCAAGAACACAAGCGTGAAGAGAATGGTGATCGGCTTCCATACACGGAATAGCGGACCCCAATCGTTCGAACTCTCCGCCGGGCGTCCCTCCGTGCGTTCGGCGGGCAGGTAAAAGTAAAGCAATCCCGAAATCAGCGCACCCGGCACAAAGCTCCAGACCAGGGATTCAAAGCCAAAATAGGTGACCAGCGCGGCAAAGAACGAAGGGCCCACCGCGAAGCCAAGCGTGCCAGAACTTACGAAGATCGCCATCAGCCGGCCCCGGTTTGAACTGGCGCCCCGGATCGACATCGCCGTCCCCTGCGGGTGGAAGGCCGCGATCCCGATACCCGCCAGAAACACCAGCGCGAGCAGCGAATAGAAGCTTGGCGCATACCGGAACAGTGCGACGGAGGCCGAGGCGAACAGAGGCGAGAGCACGGTGAAGTGCCGGGTGGCGAAGCGATCCGAGAGCCAGCCGTAGAGAGGCTGCATCAAGCTCGAACTGAAGACGAACACCCCGCCGAGCACGCCCGCTTCGGTGAGCGACAGGCCCATGCGCTCACGCAACACGGGCTGAAGGCCGCTCAATGAACTCGACGAGATATCGATGGCGAAATGGCCAAGGCAGAGCAATAGAAACGTGATCTGGCTGAAGCGGATAACCGGTTCATCGCGCGGGACGGAGGCGGGGCTGGCTGCCCGGCGTTCGGGAAGCTCAATTGGCGGACTGGTACTGCTCATTGGGAATGCATTCCCAGTGTAGCAACAGCTTGCGCGGACGCTTTCCGAAATACAGCGCTAGGTATGCATGAT
The DNA here is from genome assembly GCA_964639135.1 of uncultured Solibacteraceae bacterium. GTDB lineage: Bacteria > Acidobacteriota > Terriglobia > Bryobacterales > Bryobacteraceae > JACTMJ01. Next base: position 4,313 of record CAZXBZ010000033.1, read on the forward strand.
TCCAGCGCCAACCGTGGATAGCGTCTGCACCGCCAGGGTCTCGCCCACAACGTGCTCTTCGTCGATCACGGTGCTCGCGCCGGCATCGCGCAAGGTGTTCGCGTAGAGACTGTATCGCGCGCGCGCCAGCACCGGCACGCCGGGCGCAATCAGCCGGCACTGGCTGATCACGATGCGCGAAATTCCCGGATCCGGGATGCTCACAACAACAGCCGCCGCGTGGCGGATGCCGGCATGCTCAAGAATTTCCGGCTGCGTGGCGTCGCCGATTTCAATAGGTTCGTGGACCCGCGACGAGGAGACTGTCTGAAAGTTGGTCTCCAGAATGAAGTACGGGATCTCGCGCCACTTGAGCGCGGTGGAAACAGCCCGCCCGGCGGGGCCGAAGCCGATGATAATCACCCGGCCTTTTAGCTTCTCCAGTTGAGACCGGCGCTCGATCCTTCCGATGGCGAGTTGCTGCCGCTGGGAGGGGGCGAAAGCGCCCGCCAGCCGCCGGGCGATCGGTCCCGCGTACTGGATCATGAACGGCGTCAGCAGCAACAATAGCACCGCGGAGGTCAGCAACAAATCGAAGAGTCTGGGGTCAAGCACCCCCTTCCCCACGGCGATCTGCGCCAGCACGAAGGAGAACTCGCCGATCTGCGCCAGCACGATCCCGGTCCGCAGGGCGACTCGCAAGGGCTTGCGCAGCAGCCAGGCAACCGCGGTGATCACCGCGGTCTTCACAACAAAAATCATCACCGCGAGCAGGGACGCCTCGAGAATTCCAAGCACGCTCGGAACCGCGGCCAGCATACCGATGGAAGCAAAGAACAGCGTGACGAACGCGGCGCGGAGCGGCATGACATCCGCGCGAATCTGTTCGGCGAACTCAAGATCCGCCAGCAGGATTCCGGCCGCGAACGCACCCAGCACCGGCGAAAGCCCCACGGCATGGGCGCTCCAGGCACAGCCCAGCGAAACGGCGATCGCAAGCACAACCGGCAGATCCCGATTTTGGGCCGTTGACGCCTGGGTGATGATCGCCGGCAGCGCGTAGCGAATGACGACGAAAAACGCCCCGATCAGGGCGATGCTCTTGAGCAGGCTGAACCCCAGTTCCTCGATCGCGCCGGCGCCGCTCGCGCCGTCGGCGAACACGCTAACCATGATGAGCAGCGGCACCACGGCAAGATCCTGCATGAGCAGAACGCTAAGGGCGTTCCGCCCGTGAGGGCTGTCCAGCTCCGCGCGCTCGATCAGCAGCCTCAGCACCACGGCCGTGCTGCTCATTGCGAGAGCCGCGCCGCAAACAAAAGCGGCTGACGGCGCGAGGCCCGTGAGCATGGCAATGGCGGACCCAACCGCGATGGTAAGCACGATCTGGAAAATTCCCAGCAGGGCGGCGGTCTTGCCGAACTCGCGCAACCGCCTCCACGAAAACTCGAGACCAATGGTAAAGAGCAGCAGGGCCACGCCGAGTTCGGCGAGCACCTCGACGGCCGCGGAATCCTGAATAAGTCCGAAGGTCCGGGGGCCGAGCAGGATGCCCGCCACCAGGTAGCCGATCACGGCGTTCTGGCGAAGCCGCTGCGCCACGATGCCGCAAAGCATCGCGACGCCGAGCAGCATCACGATCTGGACGAGAAAACTCCACTGATTCGTGGAGATCGCGTCGTCACCCATTAACGGCTTCCCCCGGAAGCCCCGAGATCCTCATAGATCGGAAAGGGGGGAACCACGCGGGCAATCACTCCGGCCGCCGAAGGGGTGTCCGGGCGCAAACCCCGCGCGCGGCAGGCGAAGAACGCCGTCATCTGGCCAAAGGCGACATTCTCAATCGCGGCAAATCCTTCATCGATTCCGGTTGGAGGCGCGGCCGCCGAGCCCTGGCTCTCCGGGCCGCTCTCCGCGCTTCCCGCCTCCACCTCCACTGTATGGGAGCCAAGGCCCTTGAGACGGCACTCTTCGACGAGATCCAGCGCGTAACGGCGAGACCGCTCCACGGGCGGAGTAAGCGAAACAATCAGGGTACGTTCGTCAATCGCGGCCATCGGGCCATGCCGCAAGCCCAGGTGTGATTCCGCCAGCGCCACCACGCCGCCCGCGGTCATTTCCGTAAGCTTGAGCGCGGCCTCGCGCGCCGCGCCGTACTGCGGGCCGCTTCCGAGGAACATGGCGCGGTCGAACCCGGCTTCGGCCAGCGAGGCGGCGCTCGCCAGAATCGCGGGGAACCGGGCCTCCACGTGCGACGCGAGCCGTTCCGCCTGCGTGAGGTAAGCCGCCGGCGCCTCCGCGTAACCGAGCGCCAGCGCCGCCAGGGTAAGGCTGGTGAAACTGGAGGTCATCACGAGGCTTTGGTCGTTGCTGAAGGGATGCAGCGGCAGGGTAGCGGCGCTCGGGTCGCCGGCGACGGGCCGCGCAAGCCTTCCGCCGCTGTTGCAGGTGATATGGATGAACTGCGTCCGCGGAGCTTCGCGCGCGGCGATGCGAATGGCCGCAACGCTCTCGGGGCTGTTCCCGGAGCGCGCGATGGAAACCAGCAGAACGGGCTCCGGCAAGGGCAATGCGGCCTTGCCATGCGTGAGCAGGTCTCCGGCGGGAACGGCGCGAGCGGGCAGGCCCAGACGCTGTTGCAGCACGGGCGCCGCGACCTCTCCCGCGTAATGGCTGCTGCCGGAGCCCACGAAGGCAATCGAGCGGAACGACTCGGCGATGAGCCTCGGCAGGAACACCGTCTCCACGAACTCCGACGCGCGTAACGCGGTGTCGGCCCAAACGAAAGGCTGCTGCGCAACCTCCCTCAGCGTGTGGCCGTAACCCGCCTCGATGCGGGCGCCTTCGCCTTCGCCGGTCAGCGAACGGATGGAGGGCGCCGAGCGCAGGGATTGATCGAGAAACCGGAGAATCTCATCGAAGGTGGCGCGGCCGGCGAGCGACCGCAAGGAATCAGTAACTTTCTGCATAGCGGTTCTTCTATTGTGCGGCTTTTGGGAGACACTCTGCCCGGCCTTTGCGGCTTCCGCGCAAGGCCGCTGGCCGCCCGGAGTTGTCCCGGCCCGGCTCCGCCGGTGATGATAGGAAGGCAAAGCCATGAGTAACCGATTGAATGGCGCCGCGGTGGTGATCCACGGCGGCGGACCAACCTCCGTACTGAACGCCAGCCTCTGCGGAATGATCGCCGAAGCCCGCGGACAGCGCCAGATCACCGCCCTGCACGGCGCCAGGCACGGCGTACGAGGCATTCTCGACGAACAGTTCTGGGACCTCCTGGCGCAGCCCGATCACGTAGTGAACGGATTGCGAAACTCCCCAGGGTCGGCCATCGGCTCCTCCCGCATGCACGTCACCGAGGAGCACATCGCCCAGGCGATCGAAATCTTCGCGCGCTGGAACATCCGATTCGTCTTCGTGGCGGGAGGCAACGGCACCCAGGAAACGGGCCTGCGGCTGCTGCGCGCGGCGGAAGCCTCCGGCTACGAACTGCGCGTTCTCGGCATCCCAAAGACGGTGGATAACGACCTCGGCGGCACACTCTTCAGCCCCGGCTACCCGACCGCCGCCCGCTTCTTCGCGCAAGCGGTCCGGGACATCGGCGAGGATAACCGCTCGCTGCCTACCCCAATCAACGTCACCGAAGTGATCGGCCGGAACGTGGGCTGGGTAGTCGGAGCCACCGCGCTCGCCCGCTTCCGGGAGGACGACGCCCCCCACCTGATCTATTTGCCCGAACATCGCGTCAGCGAGGATCAGCTCTGCGCGGATGTGGAACGGGTTTACCGCAAGCTGGGCCGCTGCGTGGTGGCGATCTGCGAAGGGCAGCGCAACGACAAGGGTGAACCCTTCGGCGCCGCCTTTCACGCCACCCAGGGGGCACGCGACCAGTTGGCCGCCAACCTGGCGCACGAGGTGGCGACGCTCTTGACCGAACGGCTCGGCGTTCGCGCCCGGAGCGAAAAACCGGGATTGCTTGGCCGTTCCAGCGCGCTCGACGTGGCGCCGCTAGACCGCCAGGCTTCGTGGCTCTGCGGGCAACGCGCGATTCATCACGCGGTGGCCGGCATGAGCGGCCGCATGCTGACAATCGACTCGGTGGACGCCGCGTCGGGAGAAATCGCGATTGGCTCCGTGCCGTTCGAACAGGTGTCAAGAGCCGAGCACGCACTCGGCCGCTCACACATCAACACGGAGGGCAACGGAGTCACCGAAGAGTTTCTGGCTTACGTAAGGCCGCTGGTGGGCCGCATCGAGCCGCACGTGCGGCTCTACCCATAATTGCCAGGCGCGAAGCCTGGCCGCCAGCTATCGGATCCGATCCAGCGCGAGCCTAACGCTCGGTGGCATGGGACCGGTACCATTCGTAGGTAAGGCGCAAGCCCTCCTCCAGATCGAAGCGCGGGTGGTAAGGGAGAGTCTGGCGCAACGCCGTCACGTCCGCTTGCGAATCCCGCACATCTCCAGGCCTGGGGTCCGCATAACGGGCGGCCAGCGGCGTTTCGGCGATTCGCTGCAGCGTGGCCCAAACCTCGTTGAGCGAATAGCGGTTTCCGTTGCCCGCGTTCAGCAGTTTTCCCTCGGCGGCGGGCTCGCGGCCCGCGATGACATTCAGCCGGGCGACATCCTCGACGAAAGTAAAATCCCGCGTTTGCTCTCCATCGCCATGGATCGTGGGGGCCTCGTTCGTGAGCAAACTCTTCATGAAGACGGAGATCACGCCGCTGTAAGGGCTGCCCGGATCCTGGCGCGGACCGTAGACGTTGAAGTAGCGAAGCGAGACGGTCTCCAGCCCGAAGCAGGTTTGGAACACCTGGGCGTAGTACTCGCCCATCAGCTTCTGCGCCGCGTAGGGAGACTTGGGCAGCGGGCGCATCGTCTCCACTTTCGGCAGCGTCTCGGTATCGCCATAGGCCGAGGAAGACGCCGCGTAGACCACGCGCCGCACTTTGGCGTCCGCCGCGGCACGAAAGACGCTGAAGGTTCCATTGACGTTCACGTCATGCGAAGGAACGGGATCCGTAATCGAGCGCGGCACGGAGGGAATAGCCGCCAGGTGAAACACCACGTCGGCGTCGCGGGCGTGCTTGAGAACCGTATCGTAGTCTCGAATATCCGCGACCACCAGCGAGATGCGCTCGATTACCTCGGTAAGATTAGCGCGCTTGCCGGAAAGGAGGTTATCCAGCACTACCACCTCGGCACCGGGCTCGTGCAACAACTCCCGAACCGTGGCCGATCCGATGAATCCCGCGCCGCCGGTTACAACGTACTTTGGCATGCTATTCCTTAACGCGTAATTTTCGCGAATTCCGAGTTCAAATAATCGATGGAGTGCTTGGCGATAATCTCGGCGCCCGGCTTGAAGTCGAAAGCTTCGAGGCTTATCCAGCCCGAATAGTTCTTCGCGGCGAGGACGGCGAGGACGGGCTTGAAGTCGTAGTCGCCGGTTCCCGGATGGCCGCCGTCCACCTCGTTCACGTGAATGTGTTCGATGTATGGATAGTATTCCTCCACAAGCTCGGCGTGAGGACGCGTTTCATCAACGGCGTTATGCGTGTCGAACATGGTGCGAATGGCGGGACTGCCGATGGAACGGACGATGGAGACCGCCTCCTCGACGGTTTGGACCACATCGCACGAACTCTTCGGAAGCGCTTCGACGAGGATGCGGACGCCGCGCTCCTCGGCATGAGGCGCCACCCAGGCGAGCAGGTCACGGTAGTGCTTGGTGGCGTCGGCCGGTGAGAGACCGCCCGTGGTGGAGCGCTGCGCTGGCGAGCCGAAGATCATCACGCCATTCGGGCCAAGATCGGCGCACAGCGTGACGAGATCGTGAATATGCCGCCAGCTCCGCTCACGCAGCGCCTTATCGGGCGTAGTGACGTGGAGGCCCTTGGGCGCGACCATCAGCCAGTGCAAGCCCACGAATTGCAGGCCCTCTTCCTTGATGATGCGAGCGTACTCGCGACGGGCGCCGGCGGTGATGGATACGGGATCGTCGGAAAGAGTAAACGGGGCGATTTCAATGCCCTCGTAACCGAAGCGGCGCATCGAGCGGCAGCTTTCCGCGAAATCCCACTCCTGATACACCTCGTTACAAATCGCGTGCCGCGGTCTGAAGCTCATTCCATCTATCTCCCTTCCTATTTCTGAGTCTCGCCCCTGTGATCGAGGCGCGCCAGTGCCCGCCTTGGTTTACGGAGACACGGCCGCCATATCCGGAACCGGCTGGCCCTCGGCAAAACGCGGATCCGTGCGTTTGGCATCCAGTTCCGCCACCACAATCAAGGATAAGCCGGGCCAGGGCATGAGGCGGTCCAGCCGGCGCCACAGCCAGACGGATTTGTCGAACAACTTCAAGGTAAGCTTGGCGATTCGCTTGCGCCGGAACACCCTTCCGTATAGCCACCAGGCCAGCGCGCCGGCACGGTTAAACTCACGCCGCGCCACTGGCCGCAACCCGGCTTCCTTCATCATCGCCGTGACATCGCCTCTTTCGAAACGCCGGAGATGCCCGAGCGGCTTATCGATACCGCCGAATAGGGCCTTCTTGTGCGGCACCAGCACAAGAACCTTTCCCTCGGGATGGAGCGTCTGGGCAATCGCGCGCAGAGTGGCGGCGGGGTCTTGCTCGAATTCGAGCACGTTCAAACAGACGACGGAATCGAACGTTTCACGAAACGGCTCAAAACCGCGCGCGTCGCCAGGGTCGATCCGCGCCACCCGCACGTTGGGTGTGCGCAGGAAGCGATTCTCAAGGGCATGCAACATCAGCGGGTCTTTATCCGACACCACGTAACGCCGCCGCTTGGCCATCAGCATCGAACTCAGATGCCCCGTGCCCGCGCGCAATTCGAGCACGGAATCCCCCAGATAGGGGCGAACCTGGTCGACGATCCATCGAAGATATTGCGGGGTGCCCGCCAGATTATTCAGCAGCAGGCGTCCGTACGGTACGGTGTAGAGATCGTCGATCAGCCAGAAGCGGAGGATCGCCTCGAGCGCTTGCAGGCCGTCCTTCCAGTTGATCTTCTTCCCTTCCTCGTAGCTGCGCCCGTGATAGCTGATGGGCACCTCGTAGATGCGCAGCCCTCGCTTCGACGCCTTCATGGTGATCTCGGGCTCAAAACCGAAGCGATCCGACCGGATCGGGATGCTCTTCAGCAGATCGGTGCGGAAGACTTTGTAACAGGTCTCCATGTCGGTGAGATCGAGGTTGGAGAACATGTTCGAAATCAGGGTAAGCGCGGCATTCATTTTCGAGTGCCAGAAGGGCAGAATACGCGTGCGCTCGCTGCCGCGGTAGCGGCTGCCGAAGACGGCGTCCGCGCGCCCGTCAAGCAGCGGTTTCAGAAGCAGCGGGTACTCGTTCGGGTCGTACTCGAGGTCGGCGTCCTGCACGAGGCAGAAATCTCCGGTGGCGTGGCGGAGGGCGGTCCGGATAGCGGCGCCTTTCCCTTGATTTTTCTCGTGCTGGTAGATGCGGATCTCGGGGTGCTTCGCCTCAAGCGATTGCATGATTCCCCAGGAACCATCAGTGGAAAGGTCATCCACCATGATGAGTTCCCGCTCCATTTGCTCCGGGAGCGGCGCGCGCAAGACCTGCTGGATGCTGGTCTCAAGCACGATCCGCTCATTGAACACCGGGATGAGGATGGAGAGTTTCATCGGCCAGAGAACCTCTTATTCTAGGCCAAATGGCTAAGCGGCCGTTCCTTCGAAATGCCGCCGCCCGGAGATTCGTATCGAGCCGCACAGCCAGCCGCGATGCCGGCGGGTAAACACATGAGCCGAATCCCGAGCTTACAACACGGAGCCCCAGGCGCGGCGCCGGATCGGGCGCGGGGAACCTCGCTCTCGGCGGAAATACCACGCCATGGCACCGGCAACCGCACTCTATCCGCCGTTCAACAGAAAATGCTCCAGCCATTCGAGGCTCAATTCGTAGGCCTCCGGCGTGGGAGAATGGCCCCGGCGGTGATTGTAATAGCCTATCCGCTCGGCTCCGCCAAGGTTCTTGTACACCGTCTTCGCGGCATTGATGTAATACCAGCTCTTATCGTTGTCGGCGGAATCGCCGCCGATCAGCAGGAACGGTCTCGGCGCGATGAGCGCGAGCAATTCGTGCTGGTCAAAAGGCTCCCTGGGCCGCTCCACCAACTCCTCGCTGAGATACCAGTAGTCATCGTAGTTTGAGAAACGCACGCCGATGCCCGGCTCGGAGGATACGGCGGCGGCGATGCGCGGGTCCATCGCCGCGGCGTAGAGAGCCATCTTTCCGCCAAGGGAATGGCCAATCATGCCCACTCGCTTCATGTCGAGCCCATCCACGGTCGCCAGATAGTCGAGCGCGCGCCGCGAATCCCAAACCCATTTCCCCAGCCCGGTCCACTCCGGATGGCGTTCATAAAGGTTGCTGACCGCTTCCGCCTCGTCCTCGCCGTAGCTTTCGTCCCAGCAACGAATCGCCAGCACGGCGAACCCGCGGCGCGCCATCTCTTCACCAAAATGCCGCACATGCGACGTGCTGAACAGGTGGCCGCCGAGGTTCTTCCCGGCCGGGGTATCGACGTCGTAGTATGGCGTGATCACCACTGGCATGGGCCGCCGCGCGGGCTTCTTGGGAACCATCAGGTAGACCTTCTCCCAGCGGTCCGGTTCCGTGCGCAGTTCCATCAACCGGCCGGTATAGAAATCCTCGTACACCTCGCGGAGCAGCCGCGTTTCCGGTTTTGGCGGCGCACTGAGCGATGGATGGCCGAGAATGCGCTCCCATTGGGCCTCGAGCTGCTTCCTCCGTGCCCGCCATTCACCGGCGCTCTCGCCGTCCGGGGCAAGCGGAGTCAGCCCGCCCAACTCGTTGCGGTAGCCGTCCGGGACTTGCTGAAACTGCGCGAACCATCGCTCGAAGGTCACGGAGCCCAGGGCGAGATAGTTCGGGTTCGGAATGGTTCGGCAGATGCGAAATCCGGTATAACGGGAACGCATCGTCTCGGGGAAGCCGCGGCGGAAATCACGGGCCGCCGCGGTATCCCCTTTCCGGCCCCAAAAACCGCTGCGGTAGGAGCCCCCGAGAATCACCCGTTCAACTCCCCGTGATGGCCCGGAGGGGAATTCCGTGGAGGTGAGCAGGGCGGTCTGGGTATTGAAATAGTCATAGGCCCATTCCCAGACATTGCCGAGCATGTCATGGAGCCCGCGTGCGTTCGGCGCGTAGCTGCCCGCCGGCTTCTCGGTTCGGGCCGCCATCTCCTTGCGCAGTTCGCTGACACTTTTCGTATTTCTGGAGCCCAGATTGGCAAGATCGAGACGATCCCCAGGAATCACCGAAGTCTCGGCCGCATGGAGCCACTCCGCCTCGGTGGGCAGCCGGTAGCCGGTCTTGCGAAAATCACACTGATAGGTATCGAGATCGTAAACGGGCGAAAGCCCTTCCCGTGCGCTGCGGCGGTTGCAATATTCAAGAGCGTCGCGCCAGCTTACGTTGGTAACGGGCAGCTTCGGGCCCACCCGGTGCGACGGGTTATGCCCCATCACGCGCTCGAACGATTCCTGCGTCACCTCGGTCCGGCCGATAGCGAACCCGTTGAGAGTAATGGCCTGATCGATGGTTCGGGCGCTTGTCCCCGGCACGGTCCCCGGCCGCGCTAGCGTTACCTGGGCGGGCTGGAAAGAAACAAGATCCTCCGGGACGCCTTGCCCCACCGCCGCGAACTGCGCCGCAAGCGCCAGAAGCATCGCGAACCCAGGTTTCCAGACGCACGTTTTCCAGACGCACGTTTTCGGCAGATTATTCTTTCCAAACATCACGATTTCGAGAAGAAGCAAACGATAGAGCCGCGGCGAACCACCGGAGCGGCATCCGGCCTTGATCCGCTTTTTCAAGATCATGACCGCCAACAAGATACTAACAAAGCATCCAGCAAGCGAAGGGCCGCGGCGGGGTGGTATGACTTAAACACACGGCGTCCGCCCCATTTGGCGAACGATGAACACACGGCGTCCGTTCACAAAACGGCAATCGCCTTTTTGAACGCCGCCATCGTCTATCAAGATGTGATGAAGCAAATTCTGATGATCCTTTCGATGACACTCGCGCTGACCGCGGGCGCCATCGCGCAATCGAACGACGCCTATAACGCGGTGGGCGCACTCGGCTTTGGCTTTGGCGGCCGCTCGGACTGGAATACCGGTTTCGGCAAGCTGATGAGCTTTGCCGGGGCGGGCGAAGGGTACGTATGGAAAGGGCTGGCGCTGGGGGGTGACGGCCAGTTGGTATGGAACCGCGACCAATCGGATTCCTACTTCGGGCTGCTCTCTCTCGGCCCGTCGTACCACTTCGACGACCGCGAGAACCCGCGGCGAGTAGTTCCTTTTGTTACCGGCGGCTACGGGCTGGCGTTCCGTGAGGGCGGCATCAGCCTTTACCAAATGGGGGCCGGCGTGACGTGGTGGCCCAAGGACCGCGTGGGCTTGCGCTTCGAATACCGATACTTTGACAACACCCGCGACGCATTCCAGATGAACCAGTTGCGCTTTTCCGTAACTTTCCGGGAGTAACCAACCCCCGGCAAAGCCGGGGGCCTTGAGAATGTGAGCCGCTCAAAG
>CAZXBZ010000034.1:0-14783 GCA_964639135.1 uncultured Solibacteraceae bacterium
ATAACATACTGGAAATAAAGGATTTATCTCGAACAATCAAGCTCGAGAGAGAGCCGCGGCGGCTCGGTGCGTAGTTCGATTTTGATTGCAATGCGCCCTAACCTCTGGTCTATTGCAATCAGACAGGGTACTATACCCACAGTTCCCGGACGGCTGTAACTCCTGATCCGGGGTATCAGGTTAGAAAAGTTTCGCGCGAGTGCTTCATGACCAACGAAAGTTCAGCACCAGATCAGTCCAGTGGTTCCGGCTTGGGCACGGTTCGTCCGACACGGCGCATCCGCATCTTGATAGCGGACGATCACACAATATTCCGTGACGGTCTCCGCCGCCTCCTCGATCTCCAGGCCGATTTCGAAATTGTCGGCGAAGCCAAGGATGGCCGCGAGACCATGGATTTGGTCGATCGCCTCAAGCCGGACGTGCTGCTTCTCGACATCCGCATGCCCGGCATTGACGGCTTGTCGGCGTTGCAGCGTCTAAGCGCCAGCTCCACGGAAACCAAGGTAATTATCCTCACCGCCTCGGACGACAAGAACGAGTTTGTGCAAGCCGTCAAGTACGGCTGTTCCGGTATCGTTCTCAAGCACACCGCGACGGATCTCCTCATCAAGAGCATTCGTAAGGTTTACGAGGGAGAAATCTGGCTCGACACGCACACCACCGCGGCCGTGATGCGGCAATTCGCCATGCAGTCCTCGGGCGCCGCCGCCACGCCCGCGTATTCGAAGCAAACCCGTGAACGCTCGCCGCTCAGCAACCGCGAGCGTGAGATCGTAGTGCTGGTGGCGCAGGGCTACAAGAATAAAGAGATCGCCGACAAGATGTTCATCAGCGAGCAGACCGTCAAGAATCACCTGCACAATATCTTCGACAAGCTCGGCGTGTCGGATCGTCTGGAGCTGGCTCTTTATGCCGTGCATAACGGGCTCTACGAAAAACCCATCGAGTAACCGCATGGCGAATCACCGGGCTTTCCGCGTGCGGGCGTGGCCGTGGTCCGTCACGGTGCCGCGCGGAGCCGTGACGCATCTCGCGATCGTACTTTTTGCCGCGCTTCTTCTCTCCGCGCGATTACCAGCACAACAGGCGGGATCCCTCAAATTCGAAACCTGGGAACCGCCGGAATTGAAGACAGGCGCGGCCGTCCTGGTGCGTGAATATACCGCTCCCGAAGCCCGCCAGGGCGTGGCCGTGGACGAGCGCTACGTCTACGCCATCGTCAACACGATAATCGCGAAGTACGACAAGCGGAGCGGCGAATTAGTCGCTCGCTGGCAAAGCCCGCGCGGCGGACCCATCCGCCACATCAACTCCTGCTACGCCGCGGGCGGAAAACTCTGGTGCTCAAATTCAAACTTTCCGGAAGTGCCCATGGGGTCGTCGATCGAGGTGATCGATACCGCCACGATGAAGCACGAAAGCAGCCACGGCCTCGGGCTGATGGACGAAGGCTCGCTTACCTTTTTTGAGCCCTATCTCGGCGGCTACATCGCCGGATTTGCCCACTACGACGGAACGGGAGGCGCGGGCTACAAAGACAGCCGTTACAGCTCCATTGTGACTTTCGATGGCGAGTGGCGGCGCACCGGCGGCTGGCTCATCCCGGAGGCCGTTCAATCGCGTATGACGCCGCATGCGGCCTCGGGCGGAGGCATCGGTCCGGATGGTTTGCTCTATCTGCTCGGGCACGACCGCACGGAGCTTTACGTTCTGGCGAAGCCGCGCCTTGGCCCCACACTGCTGCATGTGGCCACACTCCAGATCGCCGCGGAAGGGCAGGCTCTCGCCTGGGACCACACGGTTCCCGGCCGCCGCCTCTATGCCATCAGCCGGCCGAACGGCGTCATCCGTGCATTTGATATCCCCGAAGTCCAGGTGACCCACCCGGATGCCACCCGCTTCCCCTTGCCCGCATGGCGCTGAGGCCGGGGATTCTGGAGATTCCGCCTGCCTGGGGCGGGAGCCACGTCAGGCGCGCGCCTTGAGGGCGTCGGCGTTCTTTTGAATCTTCTGAATCGCCGCGACGATGTTTTCCATGTCGCCGCGTCCGCCCAGCAGCATCGTTTGCGTGAACCAGACGGCTTCGTTACAGAGCCGGACGTTATCCGGGCAGCGGCTCTGCTCGATCACCTCCGCGATGCGTTTTTCTCCGTACAGCTTTTTGTAGGCCGGAGATTGCAGCCGCTCCCTGACGAAGGGTTCGTCGGGCAGCGGGGAGTAGCCGCTTCCGCACGGAACGCCTTCCGCGTTGAGTGCCTTAATGAAGGTCGCGCGCGGCAGCCCGCGGAAGCCCTCCGGATTGTAGCGGAACATATAGAGGTGATATGCGTTCCGCGTCGTGCCGCTGTAATCGGCGGCCGGCGTAAGGCCCTCGATCTTTTTCAACTGCAGGGTGAGGAAGCGCGCGTTCTGCTCGCGGGTGGAAGATTGCGCCTCCACGCGGCGCATTTGCGCGAGCAGAAGAGCCGCCTGAAATTCCGTGAGCCGCAGGTTCGCACCATTCGAGGAATAGCCGAAATCGCGGCTGAGCGGCGCATGGCCCCGCCCGTTGTTGTGGAACGTGTAGCAGCGCTCGATAAATTCCGCGTCGTTCGAGACAATCGCGCCGCCTTCGCCGGAGTTCAGGTTCTTGGACGCCTGGAAGCTGAAGCAGCCGGCCTTTCCCAGCGTTCCCGAGCGTTTGCCGCGCCATTCGGCCAGGTGCGATTGGCACGCATCTTCAAGCACGGGGATCTTATGCGCGCCGGCGACCTCGAGGATTTCGTCCATTTCCGCCATGCCGCCGCCGAGTTGCACCGGCACAATGACTTTCGTGGCCGGCGTAATGGCCGCTTCAATCTTGCGGTGGTTGATCTGGAAGGTTTCGACATCCGTATCCACGAAGACCGGCAGGGCGTAGTGCAGCAGCACCGCGTTGAGGGTGGCGACGAACGTATAAGGCGGGAGGATCACTTCATCGCCCGGCCCAACGTCCAGCGCGGCCAGGCTGGTAATCAGAGCGCTCGTGCCGTTCGCGGTCGCCAGGCAATGCGCGGAGCCGAGCATCTTGGCGTACGACCGTTCAAATTCCTCCACGCGCTTGCCGCCGCCCCGGCCCCACAAACCGCCGCGGAGCACATCGAGCAGGCCATTTTCCTCGGACTGGTTAAAAATGGGCCACGACGGCCATTTCTCGCGGCGCACCGGGGCACCGCCGAGCAGCGCGGGCGTATCGCCCGCGGCTTTTGATTGGAATCCGCCGAACAGCAGACTGCCGGCCGTGGTGCTGTAGAGAAACCGTCGACGTTGCATCATACCTATCCCTCCAACGGATTCGCGCGCCGCGTCCGAAGGTTCCGGAGGGCCTGGCCGGCTCCGGTGGCCGTGGCGAGTTTTGACTATCGTACCGCAACAGATCCGGAAACGAGCGGGCCGCGGCGCTCGTCTGGAAGCTCGAATATGCGGCGATCGCATGCCGCCGGGCGCGGCTCGATCGGAGAGAGCGCCGGACCGGGCGCGAGACCCGTGAGACAATAGCGCCGAGAGGCTTGTATTTGTCGAAGCGCAAGACAGCAAAGCCGGGGAGTTTCGGGGTAGCCGGCAGGGTGCTCCGGCATCCCATCGTTAAAATGCTCCTGGGCGCGGCCGGCGTCGTGGCGCTGCTCGGCTTCGCGGTCGCGGCCTACTACTACTCCCAGTTCGCGAACATGATCGACGCGCAACTGGAGCGCGGCCCCTTCCAAACCACTTCACTGATTTTTGCTTCGCCCGTCCGCGTGGCGATCGGAGAAGCGTCAAGCCCGGAAGCCATCATTACGCAACTCAGGCGGAGCGGCTACGACGAGCGGCGCGACAACCGCTTGGGCTGGTACCGCCTGGTCGAGAATACCGTCGAGATTTATCCGGGGCCGGAATCCTACTTCGATATGGAGGGCGGCGTGATCCGCTTCGAGGGTGGCCTCGTGAGCGATATCATCTCGCTGCGCGACAATACCCGCCGCAACCGGTATCTGCTCGAGCCCGAGTTGATTACCCACCTCTCCGACGACAACCGTGAAAAGCGGCGGCTGCTTGAGTTCAAGGAAATTCCGCCCGTGCTGGTGCGGGCGGTGATTTCGTCGGAGGATAAGCGCTTCTTCGAGCACGCGGGCTTCGACCCTCTGCGTATTCTCAAGTCCGCGATGATCGATTTGAAGGAGGGCCGCTACGCGCAAGGCTCGTCGACACTCACCATGCAGCTTGCCCGGGGCCTGATCGGCGATTACGAAAAAAGCTGGCAGCGCAAGGCCACCGAGGCGCTTATCACTCTGCACCTCGAAAGCAAGCTCACCAAGGAACAGATTTTTACCTACTACGCCAACCATATTTATATGGGCCGCCGGGGCAGCTTCAGTATCCACGGTTTCGGCGAGGCATCGCAGGCATATTTTGGAAAGTCCGTTTCGGATCTCACGATACCCGAAGCGGCGACCATCGCCGGAATCCTCAACCGGCCGAGTTATTACAACCCTTACCGCAATCCGGATCGCGTGCTCAAGAAGCGGAACGTCGTTCTCCAGCTCATGCGCGAGAACGGCTATATCAACGAGAAACAATACCGTGACGCGATCGCGCGGCAGCTTCGGCTGACCGACGAACCGATGGAATCGGCCGACGCCCCTTACTTTGTCGATTATGTAAACCGGCAGTTACAGAGCCAGTTCGGCGACATCGATTTCACCGAAAAGTCGTATCGCGTCTATACCTCGCTCGACCTTCGCTTGCAGCGTTTTGCCGTGGAAGCGGTCAACGAGGGGATGAAACTGGTGGATGAGCAGGTGGCGAAGCAGCGCCGCTGGAAGGGCGAAAAGCCGCCAAGGGCACAAGCCGCGATGGTGGTGCTCGATACGGAGACCGGGGCTATCCGCGCGCTGGTCGGCGGGCGCAACTACGCGGAAACGCAACTGAATCGCGCCGTGGCGCGCAGGCAGCCGGGTTCCATCTTTAAGCCGTTCGTCTACGCCACCGCGTTCGCCACCGCGATCGAGGATACCGGACAGGTTCTGACGCCGATCACCGTCGTGGAGGATGAACCCACATCCTTTGAACTCGATACCGGACAGGAATACAGCCCCAATAATTTTGGGATG
This sequence comes from uncultured Solibacteraceae bacterium, assembly GCA_964639135.1. Classification (GTDB taxonomy): domain Bacteria; phylum Acidobacteriota; class Terriglobia; order Bryobacterales; family Bryobacteraceae; genus JACTMJ01. Next base: position 5,112 of record CAZXBZ010000034.1, read on the forward strand.
AAGTTCGCCGGTGCGGTCACACTCCGGGAAGCAATGCGCCGGAGCCTCAATATCCCGGCGGTAAAAACGGCGGAAATGGCCGGATTGCGGAATGTGGTTCGGACGGCTCGCGCGGCGGGCATTGAATCTCCGATGATGGCCACTCCATCGATCGCCCTGGGGTCCTACGAAGTGACTCCCGTCGAGATCGCGGGCGCCTACACTGTTTTTCCGAACCTCGGCGAACGGCTGAAGCCGTATAGCATAGGCTTGGTGCGCGACGATAACGGCCGCGTTATCTATACGCACGAGGTCAAGAAAGAGCGCGCGATGGATCCGCGTATCGCCTACATTACGCTCGACGTAATGCGGGATGTGCTGCGGCGCGGTACGGGCGCGGGGGTGCGCGGCCGGGGCTTCTACCTTCCGGCCGCCGGCAAGACGGGCAGTTCCCACGACGGCTGGTTCGCCGGTTTTACCTCGAAGCTCATTTGCATTGTCTGGGTGGGTCTTGACGATAATACCGACCTGAAGATCGAGGGTGGCCGCTCGGCCCTTCCCATCTGGACGATGTTCATGAAAAAGGCGCACGAGCTGCCCGGTTACCATCGGGTCAGCGATTTTCCGGAACCGGAGGGCGTCGTCAGGGCGGATGTGTGTCCCGAGGCGTTCAAGATGGCGAGCGCGGCGTATGTGCCTCAGGAAGAACGGCTGAGCAAGGGCTTGCCTCCGTGTTATGAGCTTGAAAGCGAGGTGTTTGTCGCGGGGACCCAGCCCATGCAGGCTTATCCTTCCGGTTTCAGGGGCGCTCCGGCTGGAAGCCGCGTTTCAGGCTGGGATGTCGTTTCGAATGCTCCAGAGGCGCCCCCGCCGCCCCGTGCTTCCGAAGCCGCCCGTCAAACCGCGGCGAACCGCCGGCCCGAAGCGGGTACCGCCCCTCCCGTAAACCCCGAGGACCCGCGAATAGCCCGCCGGCAGCCCAAGAAAGGCATCTTCCGCCGGCTGCTCGATGTGATTAAATGAGGCTAAAGGAGGCGCGCTATGAATGCCCGTGCCATCGCCTCTGCTTTCACGCGGGGGATACTGGCGGGGTCTCTTTCGATACTCGCAGTGAATCCGGCCCCCGCGCAACCGATATCCAATTCCCTCACTTCCTCTCCAGATCGTGGCATGGCGAAGGAATCTCTCTCGCAATCCCCGGCGAGCCAGCAACCGGGCTTGCGAATGAAAAAAGAAGAAACCCATATCGCTTCCGGACTCAGCGCGGAGCAGCGCGGAGATATTCTGATGGCCCGAAAAATGTACCGGGCCGCCGCGGATTCATACCAGGAGGAGTTAGTGGTCGTCACGGCGCGCCGCGCGGAGATGCTGCGGCGGAACGCTGATTCCCTGCGGAGAAATTCAAGGGATAGCGAGGCGCGGGCCGCTGAACGCGCCGCCGCCAGGGAAGCGAAATCCGCCGCGGAGTTGCGCGCGAAACAGCAGTATTTGCCGGGCTCCGGCTCCAACTTCTTCTCGCGGCTGCTGGCTGCGTTCGGCATGGGAGGCCATACGCCCGGCGTGCCGGAAGATACCTCCCAGCCCTCTCCGGTGACGCCCGTTCCGGCGGAGCTTGCGGCACTGCTCAAGATGCCGAAAAATCTTGATCCTGGAGAACAGGCGGGTTTTCTGGCGGCAAACGGCCGCCATGCGGAGGCGATGGAGATCTACGATGGCCTGCTGCGGCGGGATCAGCGCAAACAGGCCATCCTGTGGAACAAGATCGGCATTGCCTACCACCAGTTGGTTGATCTTCCGGCCGCGGTTCGTTGTTACGGCGAATCGAGTTCGGTGGATCCGCTCTATGCCGAGGCGCGCAATAATCTCGGCGCGGCCTATCACGCGCAGAAACAGTATTCCCGCGCGATCGCCGAATACAAGAAGGCGCTCGTCGTGGCGCCTTACTCGGCGAGCATTCACGGCAACCTGGGCACGGCGTATCTGGGCCGTAAACAGTATGAAGAGGCGAGCTTGCATTACGCCCGCGCCATCGAACTCGACCCGATGATCTTCGAGCGGCGGGGCGGCCAAGGGACCATCCTGCAGGAGCGTGGCGTCGAGGATCGCGCCAGCCTGCACTTCCACCTTGCCAAGATCTATGCGCGCAAGGGAGATCTCGATCGTTCCTTACTATATATTCGAAAGGCGCTCGAGGAGGGCTTTAAGGATCGGAAGAAGTTCGTGGAAGACGAAGACTTCGCCGCACTGCAGGCCGTGCCCGAATTCCAGACACTTCTGGCTACGGAGTTTCGTGTTCTTTAACGGACGGCTGGCGGGATGGGCGCTTGCGGGGGCGCTGGCGGCGGGCATCGCCGTGTATTCAGGATGCGGAAAGCAGGCGGCGGCCCCGCAGGGAGCCCGCCGGGTAGCGCTGCTGCCGTTTGAATATCAGGGATCCAGCGTTGCGGATCGCTGGCTCTCGGATGGCCTTGAAGCGGCCGCCGCGGAGCAGATGCGCGGCGTCGCGGGTGTCATTCCCATCCGCGCGGCGGATGCCGGCGCCGCCGCCGCGGAAGACGCTTCCGAAGCAATCCGGGGCATCGTGAGCGGCTCTCCGCAATCGCCGCGGCTCCAGCTTTATCTGGAGAATCTGGCCACTGCGCGGGTGCGCCCGCTCGGGGATAGCCGCGCGGTTCCCTTGGCGGAAGCTCTGCCCGCGTTGCGTGAATTGCTTGCATCCGCCGACCTCGCCGGCTCGCCATTCTCAACCAGCAATTCGGAGGCCTTTGAAGCCTTCGCCCGCGCTCTGGACGCCCGGGACTCCGCGCAATCCGCTGCTCTTCTCAACGAGGCGGTTTCTCTCGATCCGCAATTTACCAGCGCCGGCCTGCGGCTGGCCGCGCTCTACCAGCGAATGGGCGAGCCCGCCAAAGCGGAAGCGGAAGCGGAACGCCTGCTCGAAGCCTTGCCGGCCGATCGTGCGCTCGACCGCGCCTATGCCAGCCTCCAACTGGCTTCGCTCCAGAAGAACGAGCCGGGGATTGAAGCGGCGCTGGCCGGAGTCGTCAAGGCGTCGCCGGGCGATCTCGAAGCCGCGAGCCGTTTGGTTGCGATTCATGAGCAGCGGAGGCGCTACAACGAGGCGGTCTCCGTATTGCGCGAAATGGCGCGTATCGATCGCGGCAATTACGCGCTCTGGAACCGGATCGTCTACGCCGAGACGTTTTCCGGGAATCGTCCCGGCGCCCAGGCGGCGCTCGGTGAATACCGGAAGCTCCGGCCGCAAGATCCGAATGTGGAAGATTCCACGGGCGACGTCTCCTTTTTCTTTGGGGATTTCGCGGGCGCGGCGGCGAGCTACGAGAAAGCGAATCGCCTCGACCCCCGCTGGCAGGGGGGCTTCCCGCTCTTCAAGGCGGCATGGGCTCGCATGCTGGCGGCGGAGCTGGAGGCGGCCGACGCGGCGATGGAGAAGTACATTGCGTTCCTTCAGCCCTCGAACCGGCAGTTATCGGATCTGCGTTCCGCCCAATGGCAGTTTCTGCGCGGCCGGCGCGCGGAGGCGCGCTCCAGCCTTACCGCGATTCTGAACGAAGCCGGCCTCGCGCCAGGGTACCGCGGCCTTATCGCATCCCAGCTTTATGTTTGGGATCTGGCCGAAGGCCGTCTCGAAAGCTTGCGGGCGGAATTTCGCGCGGGCAAACCTCGCTACGGTCCGCAAATTACACCAGCGCTGGCGGCGCTCTTCGCGGGGAGCGCGGCGGGCCTTACGCCCGCGCAGCGAGCGGAGGCCATCTCCAAAACGCTCAACGCACATGCTCCCGAGGCGTTGGTTGCGGCCGCCACGTTCCTCGACGCCCGTGCACGGCCGTCACTGAGCGCGGAGGGGTTGCAGGCCCTCGCCGTGGCCGATCAGGCGGTTCCCGAGGCATCCGGCTTGTTCACCCACGCGCTTGCCGGATGGGGTTACCTCGAGAGGGGTGAACCCTCGGAAGCCGCGCTCGTGTTCGCGCGGCGCATCCCGCCCGTGGCTTCCGACGACGGAATTCTCTGGCCCCTGGTATTTCCGGAGAGCCTTGCCTGGGAACTGGAAGCCTGGAGCAAGGCCGGCCAGTCTCCGCCCGTATCGCAATTGCGAACGCTGGCGGACGAGCTGATTCCCGGAAAAGCTTCCGCTCCCGGCCGTTGATTGTGGTAACCGGCCCCTCGGCGAGCCGCGTCGAGAGGATATGCCCTCCGAGCGGAATTCCGGTTGGAGTGCTAGGGTAATGGGTAACGGCGGGGTTCGGGCGCTCTTCTCCATGCGACTTTCAAGGCGGACACTGGTTGTTCTTATCCTCTTCGCGGCCGTAAGTGTCGCCGCATTCGCGTTCCAGCGGCGCCTCCGGTATATGAATCCGGAAGATGACGCGCCAATACCGGAAAATCCAACCGAGCGGACGGAGTTTGTCTTCGCGCGCTTGCAGTATCCGCAAATCTCCATTGGCGGGCTATGGGGCCGCCGCGGAAGCTGGACCACGGATTACCCGAAAGCGGACCGTCAGCTTGTCATGGGCCTCCAGCGGCTCAGCCGCCTGCACATTCGCTCGAAAGAAGAAGTCGTTTCGCTCGACGATGACCGCATTTTCAACTATCCCTGGGTCTATGCCGTCGAGGTCGGCCACTGGGAGCTCGATGACGCGCAGGCCGCGCGCCTGCGGGAATATCTCCTTCGCGGAGGTTTTCTCATGGTGGACGACTTCCACGGGACCCGTGAATGGGAAATCTTCACCGACGGCATGTCCAAGGTTTTTCCGGACAGGCCCGTTGTGGATATTCCTGAGTCGGATGCCATCAATCATGCGGTCTACGACATTGAGGATCGCTTCCAGATTCCCGGCATTCAATTTCTCTACACCGGCCGGGAATGGGAGTACGACGGTTACGAACCGCACTGGCGCGCCGTCTATGACGATAAGGGGCGGGTGATGGTGGCGATTTGCCACAATTCGGATCTCGGTGATGCGTGGGAGCACGCGGATGAACCGCTTTACCCGGAAAAATGGACTTCGCGCGCTTACCGCATGACGTTGAACTACATCGTCTACGCCATGACGCACTAGCGAATGCCACGCGGGCGTCCGGCGGCCGGCGCGTCTCGATTCAGTCATGGGCGGACGGTAGTTAGAGATCTTCAGCATGGATTGGCTATTCCACTACCCGCGTGTCGTCTTTGAACGGGGCGATTTCGTGTTCCTCGGCGGGTGGCCGGTGTGGCTTCTCGTGGCTCTGATCGTGGCTGTCTCACTCGTGTTCGCCTGGCGGCTGTTCTGGCCGCTTGACGGCCCGCTGGCGCCCCGAGGGGTCCGGGAATCGAGTGTGGCCGCGCGCATCCGTGCCATCGCCACGCCGCGCGGTGTTGCCGTGTGGATATTGCAATCCCTGTTCGCGGCTCTTGTTCTGTTTTTGTTGTGGCGGCCCGCGCTTGAGGTTTCCGCGCTGCGCTCCCAGCAGAACATGATTGCCGTGCTGCTCGACGATTCCGGCAGCATGCTTGAAAATGACGGCGGAGAGACTCGCCTTGCCACCGCGAAGCGCCTGCTTGAAAAAGAGATTCTTCCGGGATTGCGCGAGCGTTTCGCCGTCCGGGTATACTCCATGGGCGATAAAATCCGTCCGCTGGAGAATCTCCAGTCCGCGGCGGGCGCGAACCGTGCTTCTCATCTTGGCGAAAGCCTCGCGGAACTCGCGCGCGACACCTCCAATCTTCCCGTGGGCGGTGTGCTTGTGCTCAGTGACGGCGCGGATAACCGGGGGGCCATCTCGCCGGAATTGCTCTCGGCCATTCGGGCGCGCCGGATTCCCGTCCACACGCTCGGCCTCGGGCAAACCGGGATGGCGCGCGATATCGAGATCGAGGAAGTGCGTACCGCTCCGCGCACCTTCGCGAACGCGAAGCTCTCGGCGCAGGTTCGTGTTCGCCAGGCTGGTTACGCCGGGCAGACCGCGCGGCTGACGGTAAAACTCGACGGCGATGTGGTGGCTGGCGGAGAGATGATTCTGGCCGCCGACGGCCGTCCCCGGATCGAGGAGATCTCCTTCCCCGCGGGAGCGGCCGGGGCCAAGGTGCTCGAAGTCACGATCGACCCCGCCGAGGAAGAGACGAATCTGCTGAACAATGCGCGCCGTCAGTTGATCAACGTCGATCCGGAGAAGCCGCGCGTTCTCTACGTGGAAGGCGAGCCGCGTTGGGAGTTGAAATTCGTCCGCCGGGCCATGGAGGACGATGAAACCCTCGAACTTACCACCATGGTGCGCACCACCCAGAACAAGCTGTACCGCCAGGGCGTCCGTGATGCCCAAGAGCTTGAGGCGGGTTTCCCTACCATCCCGGAAGATCTCTTTGCCTACAGCGGCCTCGTGATCGGTACCGTGGAATCGAATTGGTTCAGCCCCGCGCAGATCAAGCTGATTCGCCAATTCGTGGATGAGCGGGGCGGCGGCCTGCTGATGCTTGGTGGACGAAACGGGCTGGGTGACGGCGGCTACGCATCGAGCGAGTTGGATGGGATTCTGCCCGTGAGTCTCGGCCAGTCCAGGGAGTCCTTCTCGAGGACGCCTACGAAATCCTTTCTTGCCGCGCGCGGCGAGGAAAGCCTGATTACCCGTCTTGTGGACGATCCGTCGGAGAATCGCAAGCTTTGGCAAGCACTCCCCGAACTGGCGGATTGGCAGCGGGTGGGCGACCCTCGTCCGGGCGCTCAGGTGCTGCTCGAGACCGGCCCGGAAGGAAATCGCGCGCCGTTGCTTGCGATTGAGCGCTTCGGCTTCGGAAGGACCGCGGTTTTCGCCACCGGCGGAAGCTGGCGCTGGAAAATGCTCCGGGATCACGCGGATATGGCGCACGTCAATTTCTGGCGTCAGTTGCTCCGCTGGCTGGTCACCGATACCCCGCGTCAGGTTTCCACCGAGCTTTCCGACCAGATGCTGATGGATCGTGGAGACGTCACACTCACCACGAGAGTGCGGGACAAGAAGTGGAATCCGGTAAACGATGCGGCCGTCACCGCGCGCCTGATGTCGCCCGACGGCGCGAGCGCCGAGCAGCGGATGGAACCAGTTCCGGATCTTCCCGGTGAATACCGTCTTACGAGCCAGGTTGCGCAGCCCGGAACTTACGTGGCCGAAATCGTGGCGCGGCGAGGCGGCAAGGAGGTTAGCCGCGATACCCTCTCCTTCCGGCGCGAGGACGGCGTCGCCGAAGCGTTCGGCCGCGCCCAAAATCGCGAACTGCTCGAAGGTCTTTCCGCAAGAACCGGCGGCCAATATTACACCGCCTCGGACGCGGCTCGCATCCCCGAGGAACTTAGTTTCTCCGAATCCGGTCTCACCGTGAAAGAGGCTCGTGATTTGTGGCCCATGCCGATTTTCTTTATTCTGCTCGCGGCCCTGAAAGCGTCTGAATGGTTGTTACGGAGGTGGTGGGGTTCGTTATGAAGACGATTCTTGCCTTTGCGCTGTTGCTCACGATGGTATCCGCCGCCGGCGCGAGGCCCGTGTATCTGATAGCCGTGGGCCATCCCGGTGAAGAGGATTACAAAGTCCGCTTCTCCGGCTGGGCGGGCCAGATCGAGAACGTGCTTGCCTCCGCTCCGGAGAAGCCTCTGGTGAAAACGATCGGGGCGGCGGAGGGCGGCGCGACAATGGCCGGTCTCGAAGCCGCGATCAATGAGGCTTCGAGGACCGCGAGCGAGGAGGACGTTTTCGTGCTGATTCTTATCGGCCATGGGACCTTCGACGGCGTTGAGTACAAGTTCAACCTCAAGGGGCCGGATATCCGCTCTGCTCAACTGGCCGTCCTGCTCGACCGCATCCCATCGAAGCGTCAGTTGGTGGTGAACACCACGGCCGCGAGCGGCGGCTCCATGCCCGCGCTCGTCAAGCCGCACCGTGTGGTTATCGCCGCCACGCGCACCGGCACGCAAAAAAACGCCACCGTTTTTGCGCGTTATTTCGCGGATGCCTTCGCGGATGCCTCCGCCGCCGACACGGATAAGAACGAAACCCTCACCGCCCTCGAGGCTTATGACTATGCCGCCCGCCGCACGAAGGAGTATTACGACCAGGAGAAACGAATCGTCACCGAACAATCCGTACTGAACGATACCGGCTCCGGCGCGGGCGTCCGGGATCCCGGCGCGGGTAACGGCCAGGGGCTTGTCGCGGCTTCGTTCCCGCTGCTGCGCCTCGGTTCCGCGGCGCGGGCGGCGGCCAGCCCTGGGAAAGCCGCCTTGCTCAAGCGCAAGGAGTTACTCGAACAGCAGATCGACCGTCTGAAGTACCAGAAAGAATCCATGCAGCCGCTCGATTACCGCCGGCAATTGAACGCGCTGCTGCTGACGCTCGCGCAAACACAGGCGGAGATAGACCAATAGGTTTTCCGATGAGACTCGCGATCGCCACTCTCGCCTTCCTCTCGCTCGGCGCGGCGCTGCAAGCAGCCGAACCCGCGAAGTGCTGGAGCGCCCGCAAACTCGGCCGACCGGCCGAGGCGAATGCGTGCTTCGCGGAGCTTACGCACTCCTCAAACGCCCATGAGCGCGCGGAGGGACTCTGGGGAGAAGGCGCTTTCGATGCCGCGAACGCCGCCTTCCGCGAAGCCCTCGCGCGCGAGCCCGCGAGCCTCGATATCCGCGTCCGCTGGGGCCGCTTCTTTCTTGACCGCTCCAATCCGTCGGAAGCGCAAAGTCTTTTCCGCGAAGTACTAAAAGTGAACGAAAAGCACGCCGGAGCCTTGCTCGGCATGGCGCTGGTGAGCGCCGAGGGGTTCTCGAGCAAAGCCGAGGAGTTCGCGCAGCAGGCCGCCGCCGCGGATCTCTCCATGCTTGAGGCGAGGGAGCTTCTTGCGAGGCTTGCCCTGGAACGGAACCGTCTTGACGAGGCCCGCCAGACCGGCCAAAAAGCCGTGGAGATGAAGCCCGGCGAGGCGCTCGACGCCATGGCGGTGCTGGCCGCGGCGGATTGGCTCGAAGATAAACCATCCAGCCAGTGGCAAACGGCCGCATTCAAAATCAACCCGCAATACGGCGAATTCTACGCCATCGCCGCGCGTATTTTCGTGCTGCACCGCCGCTACAGGGAAGCTATCGCGCTCTACCAGAAGTCGCTCGACCTTGAACCCCGGAATTGGCGCGGCCGCAGCGAGCTGGGCGTGAACCTGATGCGGCTTGGCCGTGACGCGGAAGCCCGCCAGAATCTTGAAGCCTCCTATAACGCCGGTTTTCGTGACGCGGCCACGGTGAATACGCTGCGCCTCCTCGATAGTTATTCGCGCTTCGACCTTATTCGCGAAGGCAACACCGTCCTGCGTCTGAATAAGAAAGAATCCGGCCTGTTGCGCATCTATGTGCAGGCGGAGCTTGACCGCGCCATCGCAACCTACGACAAGAAGTACAAGATGAAGCTCACCGAACCCTTCCAACTCGAGCTTTATCCCGATCACGAAGATTTTGCCGTGCGCACCATGGGCCTGCCCGGTCTCGGCGCGCTCGGCGTGGCCTTCGGCGACACCGTGGCCATGGATAGCCCCAGCGCCCGGCCGCCCGGTGATTTCCACTGGGCCAGCACGCTTTGGCATGAGTTGAGCCACGTCTACGTGCTGAAGCTCACGGATCATAAAGTGCCCAGGTGGTTCACGGAGGGGATTTCCGTGCATGAGGAAACCCAGGTCTCCAA
>CAZXBZ010000035.1:0-14739 GCA_964639135.1 uncultured Solibacteraceae bacterium
GTCTGATCGAGGTTTTGCCGGGTTTCGCGCCCTCCCACCACACGGATTTTCACGCGCTTCGCTCCGTGTCTCTTACCATCGGGAAGGGTGAAGTGGCGGCTTTCATCGGCCCCAATGGCTCCGGAAAAAGTACGCTGCTCCAGATTGTTTCCGGCGTGATGCGGCCGACCACCGGCCGCGTGCTCGCCCGCGGCCGCATCGCTTCGCTGGTTGAACTCGGAGCCGGCTTTAACCCCGAACTTACGGGCATCGAAAACGTCTGGATCAACGCCGGCATCATGGGCCTCGGCCGGAAGGAGATCGCGGCGGCGCTTCCCCATATCGAGGCCTTCGCTGGAATCGGCGAATTCATCCACCGGCCGGTGAAGGAATACTCGTCCGGTATGTACGTGCGGCTTGCCTTCTCCACGGCCATTCACGTCGATCCCGAGATCCTCATTGTCGACGAAGCGCTTGCGGTGGGCGATGCGGTGTTTTCAAACCGCTGCATTCGCAAGTTCGAGGAGTTTCGCGCTCGCGGGGTCACCATTCTTTTCGTTTCTCACGACCTTGGCCTGGTAAAACAACTGGCGGACCGTGCCTGGTTTCTGCACCACGGCGAAGTAATGGCTACCGGCGACCCGGGCGATGTTGTGAACCGCTACATCGGTACGGTGCTCGCGCCGGAAACCGGGGGCGAGGCGGGCGGTGAATCCCATTCCGCGCCTGGAGAGGGCCTTTCCCAATCGTTCCGCCATGGCGACGGCAAAAGCGTGATTGAGCGCGTGGAGTTGCTTGACGCCGCGGGGGAAAGCACCCGGCTTGTAATTGGCGGAGAGCGCGTTCGTCTCCGGGTGACGGTTCGTTTCGAGACGTCGGCGGCCGAGCCGATGGTGGGCATGCTGATCCGCAACCGCAACGGAATCGATGTTTTCGGTATCAACACGCGCGTCGCCGGTAAGAAGATCGCTCCAGCGCGCGCGGGCGACGTTCTGGAATGTGAATTTATGTTCCGCTGCCGGCTGCCGCGCAATGAATACACCGTTACCGTGGCGTCTCAGAATACGGATGGGACGAGCCAGGATTGGCGAGATGACGTATTGAGCTTCTCCGTCTCGAACCCTCGTGACATTGCCGGCCTGGTGGAACTCGAGACGGATGTTTCCTGCCGGCTGCTCCCGGAGCCGGGCGCGCGGGGCGAAGTATGCGTAAACCGTATGGAAGGATAGAACCATGAGTGCGTCGATGGAAGCGATTCAATCCGAGTTGCGGGCGGCGAAGCTGGATGGCTGGCTGTTTTATGACCATCACCATCGCGATCCGCTCGCCTACGCCGTTCTCGGCCTCCCCGAAAACCTCACGGTGACCCGGCGCTGGTATTACTACATCCCCTCGGAGGGTGAGCCGCGCGGTCTCGTCCATCGCATTGAAGCGCACACGCTCGAATCCCTCCCCGGCGCGAAGCAAATGTACGGCGCCTGGCGGGAGCAGCGCGAGGCGCTCGCGCTGCTCCTCGGCGGGGCGCGCCGCGTGGCCATGCAACACTCCCCGAACTGCGACATCCCTTATGTTGCGATGGTGGATTCGGGCACCGTGGATCTTGTCCGTTCCTTCGGCGTCGAAGTGCTCAGCTCGGCCGCTCTCATCCAGGTCTTTCACGCCCAGCTTTCCGACTCGCAGTACGAAAGCCACATCGAAGCCGGCCGGAGGATGGACCGTCTCCGGCGCGAAGCCTTCGCCTGGATCGGCGACCGCCTTCGGGCGGGCGTCGCAGTCAACGAATTTGAGGTGAAGCAGCTTCTATTGAAGGGCTTCGAACGGCACGGGCTGATCACCGACCACGGACCCATCGTCGCCGTGAACGCCAATGCCTCGGACCCCCATTACGAACCCGCGGCCGGTCGCCATAGCGGGATCGTAAACGGAGATCTCGTGCTCATCGACATGTGGGCGCGCTTCCCCGAACCTCGAAGCGTCTACTACGACATCACCTGGACCGGGTTCTGCGGAGTGGAAGCGCCCGCCGAGATTCTGAAGGTCTTTGAGATTGTCCGCGATGCCCGGGATGCCGGCTTCAGCGCCATAAAGTCGCGAATCGAGGCGGGAGACCGGCCCATGGGTTTCGAAATAGACGACGTGGTGCGCGGCCACATTCGCGACGCGGGTTACGGGGACGCGTTCATTCACCGCACGGGCCATTCCATTGGTGATGCCGTCCATTTCACCGGAGCGAATATCGATAATTTCGAGACGCACGATACGCGTCCGCTGCTCGATAATACCTGTTTCTCGATTGAGCCCGGCATCTACCTGCCGGCCTTTGGCATCCGGTCTGAATTCAATGTGTTTCTTCGGGAAGGGCGCGCCCGGACCACGGGGGAAGTCCAGACCGAACTCCTCCGCTTTGGCGCGGGGCTTTAGGCTGGCGCGCGAAACCGTCCGCGCTTCGCGCGCATACCGTACACTGTTGGTATTTCACGCGCTCGCGGGTCGCGGAGCGTGTATTTTCTCATGCTGAAGAAGCTGTTCATTGCCGTTACTCTCGCGGGCGCATTCGCCGCCAGTGCCGTCGCGCAAGGGGTTTCCTCGCCGAAAGCGGAAGAAATCCTTAACGAGACCATCCATGTGCTAGGGGGCAAGGCGTTTCAGACGATGCGCACCGTCGAGGAGGCCGGCCGTGCTTATGCCTTCCGGCGCGGCAGTTTGTCCGCCCTCGCGATTATCCGCATCGTGCGAAAGTATCCCGACCCCGAGAGCGCTCCCGCCGGCGCGCCCGCTGTTCTTGAACACCAATACTATGGCCAGAAAGAGGATACCGCCGCGATGACGCTCTACGACCGCGCCTTCGATATCACTTATCGCGGCTATACCCCGGTCGATGAAGAGAACACGGCAAGGATCCGCGAAGGGTGGTTGCACAATTTCTTCTATATTGCCCGCCAGCGTCTTCCGCGCGAGAAATACATTGTCGAGTATATTGGCACGGATCTTATCAACAACCAGCCGGTGGTGGGCATCCGCCTGGTGGATCCGGAATTTCGCGTGACTGAATTATGGGTCCACCGCACGACCAAGCTTCCCATTCGGCAGTCGTTCACCCGGCGGGACCCCAAGACGAACCTCCCCATTGAGGAGGTCACGGAATGGGATAAGTACCGGGAGGTTGGCCAGGGTATCCAATGGCCGTTCTATATTCGCCGTGAATCGCGCGGACAGAAGGTCTTTGAGATGTTCGCGAGCGGCGTCACGGTGAATGGAGCGGTGAGCGATGCCGTTTTTCAGCTTCCAAACGAAGCGCGGAAGGTCAGCGAACGGAAGCGTAAGAAAAAGTAGAGACCTCGCGGCGTTACGGCACTCCGTGTTCACGCGGGCGTTGCAAGCGGTGATAGAAGATACCTCTCAATGCTATAATCGATCCTTATTGGGTTGATTTGTGTTTTTTCTCGGAAAGCCTATATTCCGGTAGCACGGCTCGCTTCGTTTCGTAATAGCATGGCCGTCATGTGAGGGCAGAAGCCCGATGGATCTCGACCAACTACACACATTTCTGGAAATTGTTCGCCTGAAGAGCTTTTCGAAGGCGGCGCAGACCTGCTTTCGCACCCAACCCGCCATCAGCGCGCAGGTGCGGCAGTTGGAGCAGGAACTGAATACTTCGCTTTTTGAGCGATTGGGTACGCGCATTCGTCTCACGCCGGCCGGCAAGATTTTCGCGGAGTATTCCGAGCAGATTCTCGATCTGAGGCGTCGCGCCCAGGATGCGATCAATGAACTCGAACGGGTGCCGCGTGGCGAGTTGGTGATCGCGGCCAACGAGGCGACGTGCCTTTACGTGCTCCCGCGTGTGTTCTCGGAATTCAGAAAGCAGTTCCCCAATGTGCAATTGCAGGTGGACCGCTCCTATGGATCGAGGGTTGTCGAAGCGGTGGTGGATAACCTCGCGGATTTTGGAATCACGCAACTGCCGGTAACCGAAAAGAAGGTGCAGGTGGTGCGTATTCACGCCGACGAGATCAAGGTGATCGTGCCGCCGAGCCATCCGCTGGCCGGCCGGTCGAGCGTCACGGCACAGGAACTCGCGAACCACACCCTCCTGCTGCCGAAATATGGCACAACCCGCAAGCGGCTCAACGCGTGGCTTGAATCGGTGGATGAGAGCCTGAGTATTTCCATGGAACTCGATTCCACCGAGATGATCAAGCAGTTCTGCCTGGCCGGCTTGGGCGCTGGATTCCTTGCCTACACGAATTGCCGCGCCGACGTGGAAGCGGGCAGATTGAGAGCGCTCAGCCTGGCGCCGGAGCCCATGATGCGGCGTCTCGGTCTGATATATAAGCGCGATAAGGCTCTGTCGAAGGCGGCGCTGGGCTTTATCCAGGTAATTCTGGAGCATGCGGGGAACGGCGCCGGCCGCGCGGAGGCGGTGGAAACACCGGCGGGCGTCAGCTCGGATGTAGCGGAAAATGCTTGATCGTGTTCATGCCGGGGAGCGGGGCGTTTATCGCTTTCGCGCGATATTCTTCTCGACGGAAGAAGGCTGCTTCTCCAGCAGGCGGACCGCCGCCGCGGAGCAGGAACTGACGCGCCGGCTCTCCGCGAGCGTCAGTAAACATCGCGCCCTGTCGTTCGTGATCGCCGATTCGCGTCTTCTGGCGCCGGGCAGCGAGGCGCGGGCGTTGTTCCCTCCGAGGCTGATTGAGCGGATCGTAGCCGGCGGCGGTGCTTGTTCTTCCGTCGCGAGCGGACTCGCTGGCGTCGCGCCGCCACGGTGGAACAGGGCCGGTCTTCGCGCTCGCGCGAAAACAAGCTGGGCCAAATTCCGGAAGATTTTGCGCCGGGTTCTCTAGAACCTTCTTCAACGCAGCCCCGGCTCCGCCGGCCAAACACAACGAAAGGATCTATGGCGACCGTAAAGAATGCGCTGGTGTTTGGAAGCACCGGTCAGTTAGGGTTTGAAATTACTCGCCGCCTCGCCGAGCAAGGCTGGCGAACCGTGGCGCTGAGCCGCCAGGCTGTCGATATCCGTCAGGCGGATGCGGTCAGCGGTTTCATCGAGAGCGAGCGTCCGGCGCTCGTTTTCAATTGCGCCGCCTACAATCAGGTGGATCGCGCGGAAACCGAAGCCGCGGAAGCCCTCCTCGTCAACGGGCTCGCCACTCGCAACCTTGCTCTCGCCTGTGCCCAGGCCGGGTCGAAGCTGGTGCATTTTTCCACGGATTATGTGTTCGACGGAGAGGCGGGGCGGCCCTATACGGAAGAAGATCGTCCGCACCCCATCAATGCCTATGGCGTCTCGAAGCTGAGCGGGGAATTTTACGCCCGCGCGTATCTGGAGGATACCCTCATCCTTCGCACGTGCGGCGTATTCGGGCCGGAGGGAATCCACACCGCGCACGGCAATTTCGTGGAGACCATGCTGCGTCACGCGCACGCGGGCCGTCCGCTGCGCGTGGTTTCGGATACGATTGCCTCGCCCGCCTTCGCGCCGGCGCTGGCGGAGAAAGCGGTGGCCCTCGCTAACGCGGGTGCGTCCGGCCTCTATCATGCGGGGGGAGGGGAAGCCGTCTCCTGGTTCGATTTCGCCCGACTGATTTTCGACGTGAGCCAGATCGAGGCGAATCTGGAGGTGACAACTCGCGCCGAATACTCCTCCGCCGCGGCGCGCCCGAGATTCTCGGCCCTTTCGAATGCAAGGCTCGAAGCGGAAGGCTTCGGAGGCATGCCCACTCTCCGCGACGCGGTGACGGAATATTTTGACCGGCGTGAGACGGTCTTGCGCAAGGGCAATCTTACGCGCTAATCAGGCTTCCGTCCGGCGCTTTTTAATCGACGTCCTTGTGCGAGTAATAGCCCTTGCGCGTCAGAACCTTCAAGCCCTTGGAGTTCACGGCTAGATCGATCTTGTGATAGTCGCTGCCCGTCTTTTGGTTGACGGGTGTGTAGCCGAGGGAATACTGGTTGCGAAGTTGCGCCTGAATTTCATCGAAAAAGACGCTTAGCGGTTGCTTGCGCTTGGGCTTGAACAGCATGCCGCCGGTCTCCTTGGTCATCTTGCCCAAATCATAATCCGCGGTTCCGCGCATGAACGCCTGAAACATCGGGTCGAAGTGGAAGATGCTGTAGATCACCACGTCGGAGAGTTGCGCCTCCCGGAGGGCTTCATCCATCTTCACCTTGCTTCCCTGATCCACCCCGTCGGTGAGGAGGATGATTGCTTTGCGCCCCACCGGGTTCCGCAGCATCTCCTTGGAGGCTACATAGACGGAATCGTAAAGCACGGTGCCGCGCGGCGTGCCGCTGGGGATGGTTCCGGGAGTGACCGGGCTGTACACGCCGCCCCGGACCTCCAGCCGGTCGATGGCCTTTTCGAGAAGAGATTTTGAGGAAGTGAGGTCCTGCTCCAGCCGGGAATCCGGCCCAAAGCTGATGACGAAGGCCAGGTCCTTATCGCCGATAACGCTATGGATAAAAGCCTTCGCGGAGCGCTTTTCTTCATCGATCAGGTTTTCCTGGCTCACGCTTACGTCGAAGATGATGCCGAGCGTGAGGGGTAGGTCTGATTCCGCCGCGAAATACTTGATCTGCTGAAGCGCGCCGTCTTCCTTCAACGCGAAGTCGTCCTTGGTGAGCGTGTTGACATAACGTCCGTTCTTGTCGCGAACCGAGGCGAAGACGTTCACTACCTCGACGTCCATCGATATCACCGCGCCCGAATCGGTAATCACCGCGTCGCGGGTTCCGGCGGGCGGCGGCGTCCCATTGGCGGTTTCGGCGGGGCCGGGCTTCAGGGGCTTGAACTGCGCACCGGCGGGCGGCATGGGCAAGCCCAGGAGAAGAACTGCGAGCAAAAATGGGAGAAAGGATGAAGCGAGATGGCGCGGCATGAGGGTCCCCGTATGGTTTGATAGATGCCGCTCTTTCCATTCATGTTACGGAAAGCGATGAGCGCCGCGGTTCCCGCCGGTTACCAGCCCGGCGGCGTTACCTTCGCCGCGAGCAGTATTGCATAAACGGTGGGCATCGAAAAGAGCGAGCTGTCCAGGCGGTCCAGCCAGCCTCCATGGCCGGGTCGCCACGAACCGCTGTCCTTGATGCCGGCCCCGCGCTTCATCCCGGATTCCGCAAGATCTCCCACCTGTCCGGCGATATTCGCGGCCGCCGCCAGCGGAATGGAGAGCGCAAAGGGGGTCTCGGGAGAAAACCAGTGAATATAGGCCGCCGCCAGCGCCGTGCTGATGACGAGGGAGCCCGCCGCGCCTTCCCAGCTTTTCGCGGGGCTGATGACGGGCGCCATTTTGTGACGGCCGATCATCCTCCCGATGAGGAATGCCGCGGTATCGCCAACCCAGTTGATCGCCAGCGCCAGAAAGAACCAGTGGGGATTGAAGTCCGCGAGGGACAGCCCGGTTCTCCAACTTCCAAAAATATACAGAACGCCCAGAACGGCGGCGCCCGCCGAGGGAAGAGTCTCGCGCATATCCTTGGTGCGGAGCATGACCGCCAGCAGGAGCACAACGCCCGCGATTAAAACGGGAAAGACGTAAGACGGAGGAACGAACAGCAGGCACAAGCCGATACAAAGCGCCGTGAATCCCGGTTTGCGAAGTTGAAAATGTCCGATGAGATTGCGAAATTCGAGAGCGCAGGCGATGGCAAACCCCGCGATCGCGATCTGAAGCACCAAAAAGTCCGCCCAAAAGATCAGGGCAAGCGCGAGCGGCGTCAGGACGAGCGCCGTGAGGACGCGCTTCATGTGGCCGGGACGCCTTGCAACTCGTTTACCTGCTCATCGCTCGTGATCGCCGCGTCCTTGTTGAGTGCGCCGAACCGGCGGTCCCGCTTCTGAAAATTCAGAACCGCTTCGAGCAAGTCGGTGAGTCCGAAATCGGGCCAGAAGGTCGGCGTAATATAAATCTCGGTGTAGGCGAGTTGCCAGAGCAGGAAATTGCTGATGCGCAGTTCTCCCGAGGTGCGGATCAAAAGGTCTGGGTCGGGGAGCCCGGCGCTGTAAAGGCGCTCCTCGATCATCTCTTCGGTGACCTTCAGGTTCTCGGCGCCGCCGTTTTTGCGGGTTTCATCGAGGATCCGGTTCACGGCGTCCACGATCTCGCTCCGCCCCCCATAATTAATCGCGATATTCACGACCAAGCCACGGTTATGCCGCGTGGCGTCCACGGCTTTCCGCAAGTACGAACTCACATTCTCCGGAAGATCGTGAATCCGGCCCATCGTCCGCACCTGGATTCCGTTCTCCACCAGGCTGTCAAGTTCCCGGTCCACGTAAAGGCGCAACAGCCGCCACAAGGTTTCCACCTCGGCGCGCGGCCGCTTCCAGTTTTCGACGGAAAATGCGTACAGAGTCAGGGCTTTGACGCCCATGCGCGCGCAGTTCTCGATGATTCCGCGAACCGAATTCATCCCGGCTTTGTGCCCGGCCGCTCTCGGCAAACCGCGGTGGCTGGCCCAGCGCCCATTGCCATCCATGATGACCGCAATGTGTCGTGGCAAGCGCTCCGGATCCACCGCTTCGGCCAGGGACCATTCGCGGGAAGCAGGCTCAAGAGTATCGAAAAGCGCCTTCATGCGGGACAAACCCATATATTACAACAGCGCCAAACCGGCCATTAGCGGCTTACCGTGCGCGGATCGGCCGGGAGAGTCTAAAGGAGTTGCTCACGCCGTGCCGTCCGCGGCCTCGGCGTCCCGCCTCGCCTTTTGGCCGGCGGCCAGGGACTTGATCAGAAATGCGTACTCGAAGGCGGTCTCCTTCCATTGTTCATACCGCCCCGAGGGGCCGAAATGTCCTGAATCCATCTCGCACTTGAGCAGGGGCGGAGGAGTGCCGTTCAGCGCGGTTGCTCGCAGCTTCGCCACCAGCTTCGCCGGCTCCCAGTAGGGCACTCGCGGGTCGTTTACCCCCGCTGTCAGCAGCATCGCCGGGTAACGGGCCGGCGCAACGTTTTCATAGGGCGAGTACGACCGGATGTATTCGAAGTACTCCGCATTTTTCGGATCTCCCCACTCCTCGAATTCGCCCACCGTCAACGGAAGAGATTCATCGAGCATGGTGTGGAGCACGTCCACAAAGGGGACGCTTGCAATCACCGCGCCGAATAGACCGGGCCGGAGATTGGCGGCGGCGGCCACCAGCAGGCCTCCGGCGCTCCGTCCCAGAATCCCCAGCCGTTCGGGGCGTGTGAAGCCATCCTCGATCAGCTTTTCCGCGCAGGCAATAAAATCGCTGAAGCTGTTCTTCTTATGGAGCATCCGGCCCGCGTCGTGCCATGTCTCGCCAAGTTCGCCGCCACCCCTGACGTGGGCGATGGCGTAGACAAAACCGCGGTCCAGAAGGCTGAGGAGGTTCGCGGAAAATCCAGGGTCGCTTGTTAGTCCATACGCGCCGTAGCCATAGAGCAGCGCCGGAGCGGACCCGTCAGAAGGAGTATCCTTGCGCCGGACCACGGAAAGCGGAACCTTTACCCCGTCCGGCGCCGTGGCGAACGTCCTCCGCGCCACATAATCCGACGGAACGAATCCGCCCTCTATCGCTTTCTGCTTCACGACCCGCCGGGTGCGGTCGCCGATGCGATAGTCGAGATCCATCGGCGGCGTCACCGGAGATTGGTAATGGATGCGCACGGTATCCGCGGTGTACATTGGGTTCGCGCCCAGCCCGGCGCTATACACGGCCTCGGGCCACTCGATCCGATGCCGCTCTCCGCTCGCGGTGTCAATCACGAGCAGTTGTTCCAGGCCGTTGTCGCGTTCGGAGACCACCACAAAGTCCGAGAAGCCGTCGACGCCTTCCAGGCACACGGAGGGCCGGTGAGCGAGGATTTCTTCCCATTCGGCTTCATGGGAGCCCGCCTCGCCCGTCCAAACGGCGCTTAGATCCACGCGCAACAGCCGGAAGTTGCGGCCTCGGTCGTTGAGCGTAAACCAGAAGGATTCTTCCTGGTGCTCCACCGAATATTCGATCTCTGGTTTCCGCGGGAGAAACATGCGAAAGTCTCCCTCGGGCGTCGCTGCCTCCAGGAGGTGTACTTCGGTCGTCGTGAGGCTGGCCGATTCAAGCACGAGGAAACGTTCGCTGCGCGTCTTGCCGATATCGAGGTGGAAGGCGCGGTCCGGTTCTTCAAAGACGAGAGTATCGGCGGCGTTATCGTCTCCCAGGCGGCGTCGCCAAAGCCGATAGGGGCGCATCGTCTCATCGAGTGTCGTGTAAAAAAGAAACCGGCCGTCCGCGGACCACTCGGCCGCGTAGTAGGTCTCCGGAATGACATCCGGGAGATGTCCGCCCTCGTCGAGTTTCCTGATTTTTAGCAGAAACTTTTCGTCGCCCTCGAAGTCTACCGAGTAGGCCAGCATGCGATGGTCGGGGCTCACGGAAAATACGCCGAGTTGGAAGTAGTCGCTGCCTTCGGCCAGCTCGTTCTGGTCGAGCAGTACCTCCTCCGGCGCGTCCTCGGGGAAAAGATCGCCCGGCGCGTGTTTCCGGCAGTAAATTGCGTATGGCTTCGATTTTTCCGTACGGGTGTAATACCAGAAATCTCCGTCGCGTACCGGGGCGGAGCGGTCCGTTTCCCGAATGCGGCCCACCAGTTCCCGGTAGATTGCCTCCTGAAGCGGCTTTGTCTCCGCCATCACCGTTTCCGTGAAGGCATTCTCGGCTTCGAGGTAAGAAAAAACATCGGGATCCTCGCGATTGCGTAACCAGGCATAGGAGTCTGGAGCCTCCACAATTTCGGATACGGAGGGGTTCGGTGTGATGATTTGCGGTTTAATTATCGCGACCGGCGGTGCTGGCGGAATTTTCATGCTCAAACAGCCAGTATCGCGTAAAGCTCGTTTGGAGCATCGCCTCGCACCGGTTCGTGAGAGGCTCCCGGCCCATGCGGGCCGCGAGTGAGGGGAATTCGTGAAATTGTGCTTGCGCGAGAGGTCTGATCTAGGTTATTCGGTAGTTCCGGGGCCACAAAATCATTTGAATCTGGACGGCCTTTCCCGCGGAAGCCCGTTTAAGGTATAGAGAATTTAGGGGGACTGACGACATGTTTCAATGCACGGAGTGCAACGCGGATATCGACGCGGATATCGATGAAGTCGACGAGGGCGATATTCTTTCTTGTGACGAATGTGGCGCGGTTCTGCGCGTGCTAAGCGTCGATCCGCCCGAACTCGAGATCGAGGAAGATTCGGACGAGTTCGAGGAAGAGGAAGAAGAGGAAGAGGAGCCTTGGTAGTTCGATCCACAATTTTCAGGCGTGCCAGCCTGGCGCTGGCGAGAGTGGCGGAGTGAGGCGCGCGAAGCATTGGCCCCGGCGCTTTCCGCTTTCGGCGGTCTTTTTCTGCCTGGCGTTCGCGGTGTTTGCCGTCCGTCCCGGCTTGGAGCCCCCTGTTTTCGCCGCGCTGAAGGTGCCTAAGGCGAAAAAGAGTGAGCCGCAACCGGTCACGGACACCCTCGTAAAGGTCACGACGTTTACCGAGGCCGGAGCAACCCTGCGTGGCGTCAAGGTGAAGCTGCTGCCGGCGGATAAGGACGGAAACGTCGTCAAGGGGAAAGCGCTGGAAGGGGTCACCAACAATATGGGGGAATTCCCCTTTCATGTACCCAAGACGGAAGCGCATTACGTCCTACAGGCCGAAGCGCGTGGCTTTGAAACCACGGTGAAAGCGGTGCATGCGCGGGGAGAAGATCAGCAGGATGTCTTCCTGCAACTGCCCGCCAGAAAATAGCGCGCCGCCGGGTCTTCCGCGTTTGGAAGAAGGCGCTAACGGCGCGTCCGGGCTTGGAATGGAGGGAAATGACAAGGCGAACTTTGGCGGCTGCGCTGGTTACGGTTTTACTGGGTGGCGCGGCCTTGCTGGTTGCGCAATCGGGCGATAATCTGCGGGCGGTCGAGGGAGTCGTCAGCGATGCGGGCGGGAGTCCCGTGAACGGCGCCATCGTCCAGTTGAAGGATACGAAAACCCTTCAGATTCGCTCGTTCATCACGCGCGAGAACGGTGCCTATCTCTTTCAGGGGCTCAAGAAATCCGTGGAATATGAACTGAAGGCGAAGTACAAGGATCGCGAGAGTCCCGCGAAACTGCTCACGATCTTCGATGACCGTCAGCGCGCCACCATCGACCTCAAGCTTCCATAGCCGGAGGGTTGAGGGCGAACTCGCGTCCGTACCATGCCGTTATTGCAAGGACGGCGCTCGCTCTCAATTCCGTCATGCCGGCGTTGGGCCGCCTTAATCGAATTCCACCAATACCTGCCCCTGCTGCACGGCCTGGCCCTGCGCCACCGTAATGGATTTCACCGTGCCGTCGAACGGCGCCGTGATGTTCGTTTCCATCTTCATGGCCTCGAGCACGATCATCGAGTCGTTCACTTTGAGGTGCTGCCCCTCCTTGGCGATGATGCGCACCACAATCCCGGCAATCGGGCTCCGGCAGACGTGGTCGTTCGGATGCTCCACGGCGGGAGGAGCGGGCTGCGCCACCGCCGGTGCGAACGGAATGGGGGTGGCGGCTCGCGCGGGATTACGCCCACTCGTCGGAGCGTCCATCCCGTCATCTTCGACCTCGACATCCACTTCATACACGCTGTCATCGATCTTGATTTTGAGTTTCACCGCACCCTTCCCTTAACCGCGTCCTAAATGTGGCGTGTGCCGCGCTAAAAACGGTTACTGTGCGAGGCCTGCACCGCCGCGCGGCCCTGCTGGCTCCATACGTTCGAGCCGCTGCCCACGGAGAGAATCCGCGCGCGGCGAATCTTCACTCGCTTCCCGAAATGGCAGGCCAGTACCGCGCCCATGATCATCAGGTGGTCTTCGCTGATTTTCGGCTCGGCCGCTGGCGCTGGGGCCGCCCGGCCGGCCGTGGCCATGGTTTGCAACTCCTCCCGGAGCGTCTCGATCTCCTTTAACAGGGACTCCTGCTGCTGAACGAACGCCGCCTCGATGGTGGCGGCCGAGCTCCGGCTGGAGCGATACGCCGCGAATGCGCCAAGAGCGGCCAGCGCCACGACGAGCAGCGCAAGGATTACAAGCATCACGAGTGAGAACGCCATTTCAAGACTCCCCCGGTTCCGGAACCGCCGCCGAATGCCTATCCGCTAGGCGCCGCTCTTATCGTTCGGGCCGACAGTCACCATATGAATCGCGCCCCGGTGCGTTACGCGATACGTAATCGGCTTCGTCAGTGGCGCCGCGGCTGGCGCTTGCGTGGCGCTTCCGGCCGGCGCCACCGGCGCGGGGGTGCTGGCCGCCGGCTCCTTGGCCACGGATTTCGGCCCTTCGCTCCGTGATTCGAAGAACGCCGGTCCGATCTTCGGAAACATCGCGTACGTCAGCACATCTTCGTCGGATCCGTTGCAGCCCGGCGAAGCGATGGCTTCGCTCCGCAGTTCGTCCCATTCGGGCTTGAGCAGATCCGCCGGGCGCTGCTTGATGGGGGGCTTCTTCGCGTGGGCCTCGGCCATATCGAGGACTTCCGCGTTTTTCATCCCCGCGGTGCTGCCGTAGTAGCCGAGCATCAGGTCCGCGAATTCGCCGGTCATCACCTTGTAGTGGCCCATCAGCACGTTGAACACCGCCTGGGTGCCGACAATCTGGCTGGTTGGCGTTACAAGGGGAGGATATCCGGCATCCTTGCGGACTCGCGGCACCTCTTCAAGCACTTCCTTCATCTTGTCGCCGGCTCCTTGCTGCTTGAGCTGGCTCTCCATGTTCGAAAGCATCCCGCCCGGAATCTGGCTCTGGAAAATACCCGTCTCCACGCCGGTGAACGCTGTCAGAAAGTCTTTGTATTTCGGCCGGACCTTCGCGAAGTGCTCGTTCGCCCTGGCGACTCTCTCCATATCGAGTTTCGTCGAGTAGCCCGTGCCCTCGAGCATCTCGACCAGGCTTTCCGTGGGGTTGTGGCCCGAGCCCAGGCTCAGGGCGCTCAACGAAGTGTCCACGATGTCCGCTCCCGCCTCGATGGCCTTCATCAGGCTGACGAGCGTTACCCCGGTGGTGGCGTGTACGTGAACATGCACTCGTGTCCGCTCGCCGCAGGCGCGTTTGATCCCCTTCACCAGATCGTAGGCGGGCTGCGGCTTCAGGAGCGCGGCCATGTCCTTGATGCAGATGGAATCCACGTCATACCGCATCAGGTCTTCGGCCAGGTGAACGAAATCCTCCACCGTGTGTTCCGGGCTGAGCGTGTAACAGATGCTGCCCTGGGCGTGCTTTCCCGCGGCTTTCACCGCCTTGAGGGCGGTTGCCATGTTGCGAATATCGTTCAGGGCGTCGAAGACGCGGAAAACGTCAATGCCGTTCTCGGCGGATTTCTCCACGAAGCGCCGCACCACGGTGTCTTCGTAGTGACGGTAGCCGAGGATGTTCTGGCCCCGCAGCAGCATTTGCAGCCGCGTTTTCGGCATCAGCTTTCGAAACGCGCGGAGCCGCTCCCAGGGGTCTTCGTTCAAATATCGGATGCAGGCGTCATAGGTGGCGCCGCCCCAGCATTCGAGGCTCCAATAACCGGCTTCGTCGAGGTCCGCGCACGCCCCCACCATGTCCTCGAGCGCCATCCGCGTCGCGAGCAGGCTCTGGTGCGCGTCCCGCAAAATGACGTCGGTAACTTCGATAACTCGTCCCACAAGCCTCCCTCGTTCCGGCGAAATTCAGAGTTCCGCGTCTGTTTCTATACTTCATGGTATGGGAGATAGCGGGGTTCGGGCAAGTGCCCGTCCCGATTTGTCCGCTTTCGCCCGTGCGCGCG
>CAZXBZ010000036.1:0-14600 GCA_964639135.1 uncultured Solibacteraceae bacterium
AGATCATCAAGAAGGTGCGCAAGTATAAACGAACTTTAGAGACAGGACACTAGGTGTGGGAGGGATGTCCGATACGCTACTCGATGGACGGAATATCATGACGGATCCGATAAAACGCGCGGAAACGCGCGTGGAAGTTTACCCTTTTATACGAGACCGCTGGAGCCCGCGAGCTTTTTCGGAAAAACGAGTCTCGCGGGAATTGATCTTAAAGCTGATGGAGGCGGCGCGCTGGGCGGCGTCCTGCTCGAATGAACAGCCGTGGCGTTTCGTGGTGGCGACGATTGACGAACCGGAGGAGCACGCGAAACTGGTTCGCTGCCTTGACGAAGGGAACCGCCGCTGGGCTCCGCGCGCGCCGATGCTGATGCTGACGTTCGTGAAAGAGGATTTTACGAAATACAAGTCGGGCAATCGCTGGTGCGAGCACGATCTCGGTTTGGCCATGGGCAACCTGACCATGCAAGCGATGGCCGAGGGGCTGGTGGTACACAACATGGGCGGGATTCTTTACGACCGGATCCGCGAGGAATACGCCGTTCCGGAAGGTTTCCATCCCATGACCGCGGTTGCCGTGGGCTATGCCGGTGATCCCGGCACGCTCACGACGGAGAAATACCGCGATGAGGAGCGAGGCCCGAGAACGCGGAAGCCGCTCGAGGAAGTCTTCTTCCGCGCGACGTGGGGCGAAGCGTGGATGGGCGAGCGGAAATGAAACAAGAACTCCCGGGCGCGCATCCAATAAGAGTGATTTCAGTGAGAGAGGAAGTAGGTATATGAGTTTGAGAACCGAAGAAACACTTGAAGCGATGGATATCGGAATGTCCGACGCC
This sequence comes from uncultured Solibacteraceae bacterium, assembly GCA_964639135.1. GTDB lineage: Bacteria > Acidobacteriota > Terriglobia > Bryobacterales > Bryobacteraceae > JACTMJ01. Next base: position 834 of record CAZXBZ010000036.1, read on the forward strand.
GAACGCACCGCGATGGTGAAGTCGCTGAACAAACTGCTGGCCGATCTTTTCGTGCTGTATACCAAGGCGCGAAATTATCACTGGAATGTGGAAGGTCCGAATTTCTTCGCGCTGCACGCGGAGTTCGAGAAGCTGTACACGGGGCTCGCCGGCGATGTGGACGCCGTGGCGGAGAGGGTACGCGCTCTCGGTGGCGTGGCGGCGGGCACAATGGCGGAGTTCCTGGAACTCGCCTCGCTGAAGGAGGCGACCGGAGTCCACGATGCCTCGGGGATGGTCTCGGACCTGGCCAGCGACTATGAACAAGTCATTTCCAGCGTTCGCGACAAAGTCTACGAGGCGGACCAGGTCCACGATATTGGAACCGGCGATTTCCTGACCGGCTTGATGGAAGGGTACGAAAAAACAGCCTGGATGCTGCGCTCGTTTTTGCAGTAAGCCGATAGCGGGTGAGCCGCTTAAGCCCGCGGGCCGCGCGGCCGCTGTTCGGGAGTCCCCGAGATGGCGGCGGCAAGCGCGGGGAGCAGAGGCAGGTGGCGTACCCAGATTCCGGTGACCCGGCGAATCGCCGCGGCGATCGCCGGAGCCACCACCGTATTAGGCGATTCCCCCGCGCCCGCCGGGGGGATTTCACGCCGGTCGATCAATTCGACTTCAATTTCCGGAACATCGCTGAAGCGCGGGACGCGGTACTCACTGAGGCGGCGCGCGCGGAGGCGGGTTTCATCCCAGAGGATCCGCTCGTAGAGCGCCGGCCCGGTGGCTTGAATCACATTCCCCACAATCTGATTGCGCAGGTTATCCGGGTTGAGCACCGCGCCCGGATCAAAGACCATCAACGCGCGCAGTATCTGGACGTCCTTTCCTCCCGCTTTTAATTCGACGAAAAACGCCAGCCGCGCATCCTTCTCAATGGTGCAGGCCATTCCCTGGGCGACGCCCAGCCTGGGGGCGGATTTTCCCCACCCGAAGCGTTCAGCGCCGCGTTGCACCGCCTCTTTCAGCCGGGCGTCGCCGGTATGACGCAGGCGAAAGGAGACGGCGTCTTCCTTGAGATTCGAAGCCCATTCCTCCATGTGGAGTTCCCGCGCGAAGGTGTTTGCCACGGCGGCGAGCGCGCGGTAAGAACCCTGCCGAAACGGCGAATCCGCGGGGTGATAGCCGAGATAGTAGTTTGGAAAGTTATAAGGAACGGCAAGCCCCGAGGCTCCAGAGTTGTAATTGTGAAATTCGAAGCTCTGGATCTGGCCTTTGGTGTCGGCGGCGGAGCGGATCTCGACGAGAGCCGCGGGCCGGAAGTAGTTTGCCTGGAACTCGTCTTCACGGGTGTAGGAAAGCTGCACGGGCTTGCCGGCCGCGCGGGCGAGACGGGCGGCCTCGACGGCGGCGGTGCTCCCTTGCTTCCCTCCGAAAGCTCCGCCGGTATCGTGGGCGATCACGCGGACGTTTGTCTCCGGAATTTCGAACGTCCGCGCCAGCAACTCCATCGTGAGGAACGGCGCCTGGCATCCGTAATGGACGGTGAGATGGTCTCCTTCCCATGAAGCCGTGGCCGCGGAGGTTTCGAGCGGCACATGGGCCACGTAGGCCGTGCTGTAGGCGCTTTCGTAACGGAGCGGCGAGGAGAAATATGCGGCGTTGGGGTCTCCCTTCGTCAGCAGGCCGGGGTAGCGTGCGCCCTCTCGAAAGACCGGCTCTTTCGCGGTTTGTTTGAATCGGGCGGCCAGCTTCTCTTCGGGAGTGAGAGATTCCGGATCCCAGATGACGGCGAGGCTCTTCGCCGCGGCGCGAGCGGTGGAAAGGCTGGGCGCCACCACGCCGAGAAAGTCTCCCTCGCGGATGACCTGGACATCGGAGGGCAGGCGGTCCTCGCCGCGCACGCGCAAAATCTTCGCGCGGTAATGGGGTCCGCGCACGATTGCGCCATGGAGCATGCCGGGCACGCGGAAATCGCTTGCGTAAAGGGGTGCGCCCGTCACGATTTCCAGGCCCCGGGCGGGTGCGATGGACTGGCCCAGAGTCCTCCATTCCCTTGGCGGGACGGGGTTCCGGACTCCGGGGAGTGGCGGTGCTGATTTCCTGGCGGCCGCGGCGGCTTCGAAAAGAGACATTCTTTTGCCGGAGGGGCCGGCGACGAAGCCATCTTCTAGGTGAAGCAATTCCGGTTTCGTGCCCCAGGCGTCCGCCGCGGCGGCGATGAAAATGGAGCGCGCGAAGGCGGCGGTTGCGCGGACGGTGGGGACGGTGAGCGGAGAAGTGAGGCTGGACCAGGTGCCGCCGTCGTCGGGCACGCGGGCGGTATCTCCCATAACAAGGCTCGTACGGGAGGCCGGGACAAAGAATTCCTCGGCGATAGCTTGGCCGAGGAGCGTGCGGGAGCCCTGGCCGAGTTCCACCTTGCCCGTAAATCCGGTAATTCCTCCGGACTCTTCGAACAGGAAGCGGGCCGAAATTTCCGAGATGGCCGCGCTTTCGCCGGCGTCCGAGGTCTGGGCGGCGAGCGGCAGGCTGATGGTGAGAAGCAACCCTCCAGCGGCTTCACGCCAGAACGCGCGCCGGCTCAGGCTGGGGCCCGCCAGGATACCTCCGGATTCCTCGGGCTGTTCCGTGAGGAACGCGCCAGGGCCGGCTTCGGTACGGCGGCGGTATTGCCGCCGCGCGCTGTCCTCTGAAGCGGTCTTCTTCGATGGTTGGTTTTCAGCCACGGCGCACCCCGTCTTTGGCGGCGGTTTCGCTCATGAGTTTTGCCGCGGTCTGAACGGCTTCGACGATGCGCGGATAAGTTCCGCAGCGGCAGACGTGCCCTTCAAGGTGCTGTTTGATTTCGGCGGGGGCGGGGTTTGCCGCGGACGCCAGGAGCGCCTTGGAGGCCATGATCATTCCGGGTGTGCAATAACCGCACTGAAAAGCTGAGTGCTGGAGAAAAGCTTGCTGAAGTGGGTGCGGGGTTCCGGAGGCAGCAAGGCCTTCGATGGTTTCGACCGCTCTCTCGCCGATCGCGGCCGCGGGCGTCATGCACGACTGCACGGGTTTGCCGCCTACCAGCACGGTGCAGGCGCCGCACAAACCCTCGCCACAGCCGTACTTGGCGCCGGTGAGGCCGAGCGGGCCGCGAAGAATGTCGAGCAGCGATGCGTCCTCCGGCGCGTCAAGCCGACGGAGGCTGCCGTTGACGGTGATCTCTAGAGCGGGCATGCCGGCAAAAACAAGAGGGGCGCAGACTCCATGCTAGGCGGCTTTCGCGCCCAAGGCAAGGAGTCCGCGCCCCCGAGGGTTGAGTGGCAGGGGTTAGAAGAGGCTGTAAGCCACGGTAAGGCCGGCCATCACAATCGACACCATGCTCATGAGCTTGATGAGGATGTTGAGGCTGGGGCCGGATGTATCCTTGAACGGGTCTCCCACGGTGTCGCCAATGACGGCGGCCTTGTGAGCGGGAGAGCCCTTGCCGCCCAGGTTGCCTTCCTCGATGTATTTCTTCGCGTTATCCCAGGCGCCGCCGGAGTTGGCGAGGAAGATCGCGAGAACGAAGCCGGAGGAGAGGCCGCCGATCAGCAGGCCGAAGACTCCGCCGACGCCGAGTACCAGGCCGACAATAATTGGCGTGGCGATGGCGATGGTGGAGGGAATGATCATTTCACGCTGCGCACCGCGCGTCGAGATCTCGATGCAGCGTGCGTAATCCGGTTCCTGTTCTCCCTTCATGATGCCGGGGAACTCCGCGAACTGGCGGCGGACTTCATCCACCATGGAACCAGCGGCGCGGCCAACGGCCTGAATGGTGAGCCCGCAGAAAATGAAGGCCAGCATGGAGCCGATGAAGATGCCCAGCAGCACAAGCGGATTCATCAGGTTGATGTTGTAGTAATCGACGAAATCGAGCAGCGTGGCGGTGGCCGTCTTCACGGTCGAGTGGCCGAGGACGAGCTCGTCCGTGCCCATGCGGAGCAGACCGATGCGCAGTTCTTCGATGTAAGAGCTGAGCAGCGCGAGCGCGGTAAGGGCGGCCGAACCGATGGCGAAACCCTTGCCGGTGGCGGCCGTCGTGTTGCCGAGGGAATCGAGCGCGTCGGTGCGCTGGCGGACTTCGGGTGGCAGATGGCTCATTTCGGCATTGCCGCCCGCGTTATCGGCGATGGGGCCGTAGGCGTCGGTCGCGAGGGTGATGCCGAGGGTGGAGAGCATTCCGACCGCGGCAATCCCGATGCCGTAAAGGCCCATGCTCAGGTTCTTTACGTCGAAGCCGGAAGCGCAAAGGAAGGCGAAGAGAGTGCCGACAACCACCGACATCACGGGGATCGCCGTGGACAGCATCCCGGTGCCGATTCCCGAAATAATGAGTGTGGCCGGGCCGGTTTGGGCCTGATGGGCGATATCCATGGTGGGCTTGTGGCCCTGCGACGTATAGTATTCCGTGGCTTTGCCGATAACGACGCCGGTGAGCAAACCAACCACAATCGAGCCCCAAACGCCGATCGCGTTCGGGATCCGCAGGAACTGCATGGCGAGGAACGAGAAGACGATGATGAGGATGGTGCTTGCGTTCAAGCCGCGGCCTAGTGCGTCGAGAAGGTTGCGCTGCGTGGCGCCTTCCTTGGTGCGCACGAGGTAGACGCCGGCGATCGACAGCACGGTGCCGATACCGGCAATCACCATCGGGGCGATGACGGCGTTCAACTGGGTTGCGGGGTCGTTGATGAAGGCCGCGGCGCCCAGGGCGGCGGTGGCCAGAATGGAGCCGCAGTAGGATTCGTAAAGATCCGCGCCCATGCCGGCGACATCGCCGACGTTATCGCCGACGTTATCCGCGATGGTGGCGGGGTTGCGCGGGTCGTCTTCCGGGATGTTTGCTTCTACTTTGCCCACGAGGTCCGCGCCGACGTCGGCCGCCTTGGTGTAAATGCCCCCGCCCACGCGGGCGAAGAGCGCCTGTGTGGAAGCCCCCATCCCGAAGGTCAGCATCGTCGTGGTGATGACGAGCAGATTATGGCCGTCTCCCGCCTCCGGCGGATAGAAATAGGAGAGCACCATGAACCAGACCGAGATGTCCAGCAGGCCAAGGCCGACGACCACGAGGCCCATGACGGCGCCGCTGCGGAAGGCGATGGAAAGCCCCTCGTTAAGGGATTTGGATGCGGCGTGGGCGGTGCGGGCCGATGCCTGCGTCGCCGTCTTCATGCCGAAGAAGCCAGCCAGGCCGGAAAAGAAACCACCGGTAAGGAAGGCGAAGGGAACCCAGGGGTTCTGGACACCGAGCACAAACGCCATGAAGGCGAGAAGTAGAGTGAGCGCGAGGAAGAAGTATCCAACCACTCTGTACTGTTGCTTCAGGTACGCCATGGCGCCCGTCCTCACGTAAGAGGCGATTTGCGCCATGCGGACGCTGCCCTCCGGCTTCGTCATCATCTGTGCATAAAACAGCCATGCGAAGATAAGGGCGACCACCGACCCGAGGGGTGCGAGGAAAAAGACTGGATTCGACATAAGTTAGCCTTTGCTGCTCCTATTCAAGCGGCGATTTCCGGTTGCCGGAGACTGCCGGGCACATACTCTCGCGCCCGGATGACTGCCATTTTGGCGCGATCCGTCAAAAAAGGCGATACTCCAACGAAATATCACCACTAAAGTACACATCATACGCAGGTCACGGATTAAAAGACAAGATTGTCCTAAAGAAAAATGCTCTTACCAGCATTTCCCGGTACCAAAGGAGCAGCTCCGGCGGATTTGTGCCGTGCGGTCCGCTTCAGGCCGGCGTGTCTCCAGCCGGTACGGCAACCGGGACCAGGGAGATACCGCGCCGATAGACGTCGCGAAAAATCGGAAGGCTCTGCTCAATCGCCCAGAGTTCCAGGTCGAGGGGGCGCGCATGGTGCAATTCGATGACAACCGAGCGCCCATTCGGGCGGCAAACCAGCTTGGAGATGCGTTCTTGTGAACTCCGTCCGCAGGCGTCGGCGATGCGCAGCAACGGGATGAGGGAAAGAATCGCCTTGCGATCGGTTTCCGGGAGGGATGTGAACTCCGGGTGAGAATTCGCGGGCATGCTCTTGCGGTGGTACCGGCACAGCACGGCGACAAGGCGCTGCTCATTTTCCGTGAAAGCCGGTAATTCCGTGTTCGAGACGATGTAGAACGAGTGCTTATGGTGTTTGGAGGCGCTGATGAAATAACCGGTATCGTGCAAGTGCGCCGCGGCCTCGAGAATGCGTCCGAATCCCGGCGGTAGCTGGTGCAACTGCTCCAGGCCGATGAAGAGGTCGGTTGAAAAGCGGGCTGTCCGGCGGGCGCGGCGCGGGTCCACCCCGAATCGCGCGGCCGCGTTTTCGACGACGGCGCGCTGTTCCGCGGTGAGGCTCAGCCGGGCGATACCGATGCCGCGGGCATCGAGATCGAGGATGATGCCGTCGCGAACGCCCGCGTCGGAATAGACCAGCCGTTTCGCGCCAAAGTGCGCCAGAGCCCGTGACAGCAGTGCAACTCCGGGCACGATAATCTCGGCGCGCCTGGGTCCGATGCCGGTGATCTTGCGGCGCTCATCGAGGCTCAAGGGGATCAGCCGCCGGTAGAGTGCCTCGACTTCCGAAGTCTCCACCGTCCGTCCGGCGGCGGAGTCCCGCTGGCCGCGCGGAATCCCGTGAATCGCGCAGACGGCGGCCGATACCGTTGCCGAGGCGCCAATCGCGAAATCAAAAGCTCCGGGATTCAATTCCCGCGCGGCTTCGCTGACTTTCGAATCGATGAAGCGTTCGAGCTGGCGAAGTTCGGCCGGTGCCGCGGGGTCTGATTTCAGGAAGCTCCGCCACAAGCGGACCGCGCCCAGGGGTTTGGAGGATGCGCCTTCCAGTGCGCGGTCCTGGTTGAGAATGAACTCGGCGCTGCCTCCGCCAATATCGATCAGGAGTTGCCGGCCATGGGCGAATACGGGGTTTGCTGTAATGCCGTGGTGAATGAGACGTGCTTCTTCCTGGCCGGAAATCACCTCCACTTCCACTCCGAGGGCGTCGCTCGCGCGGCGCAGGAACTGCTGCTGGTTGTGGGCGCCCCGCACGGCGCTGGTGGCGACCGCGCGCATTCCCGCGACATCGAACGGCGCGATTGCCTGGCGCATCCGTCCGAGCACGCGGAGAACAAGATCGAGCGTCGCCTCGCTGACCGCGCCACTGGCAAAAACGCTTTCACCGATGCGGGTGACCTGGCGGTCGTCCGCCAGCTTCCGAAGTTCTCCAGTGGAGCTGACTTCGGCGACCATCATGCGCAGCGAGTTGCTTCCAATATCGACGGCGGCGTAGCGCGGCATATCACTACGTACGATACCGCCAAACCGTTGCCGGATGAGTTTCGGCCAACGGTGAACCCGCGTGAAGGCGTTCACCCCTCATTCCCGAGGCCCGGCCGGCTGTTCCCGGACCGTATCAAATTGGCAGCAGGCGTCAATACCGGGTACACCGCTCCGGCATGCCTCCATGCTGGAAGTTGTTAGAGGAGCAGATCCTAAAAAACTGCTCCTCCGCCATGCGGCGAGCGGGAGTCGGGCTAAGGCGGTGTGGCGTCCTTAACCCGATTTCCGCGGACCGAGAAGTCGGATATTCTAGAGATTCAGCGGCATCGAGGTGTCTGTGTCTCTTTTTGAAGGTGTGTTGGCCGCATCGGTGACGCCCCGGCGGAATGCGAGTTGCGAACCGAATCTGGCGGCATTTCTCGAAATTGTCGACTTTCTCTGCGGATTCTCGCTTTCAGGCATCGTGGTTCTTGGCACCATTGGCGAAATGGTGCATTTCGACGTGCCCGAACGGATGAAGATTTTAGAGTTTGCGCGGAAGCGCTCTCGCCTGCCGGTTATCGCCGGGGTAACTCATTCCACACTGGAAGGCACGGTGGAACTGGCGCGTCACGCATTGGGCATCGGCTGCGAAGCTCTGTTGGTGATGCCGCCTTATTACTTCCGCTACGAGCAGGAAGAGATCAAAACGTTTTATCGGGAAGTGGCCCGCCTGGTTGGCGTGAGCGTGCCGATTCTTGCCTGTCACGTTCCCGCATTCACCAACCCGATTTCGCTCGATACGGCGTGGCTGCTGATCGAGGAAGGCGCGATCGCCGGCATTGAGGATTCGAGCGGAGAACGGCAACGGCTGGAATGGCTGATCGAAAAACGCGCCAGCCGGCGTTTCCATCTGCTGAACGGAGACGACCGGCTGTTGCGCGAGGCCTGGCGCTATCCTGGGGTGGGTTGCGTTTCAGGTATCGCGGGTGTCATACCCGAACTTTTTCTGGCGCTCCGTCAGGCGGCGGTGGAGGGAGACCTCGAGCGCGCCGATGTGCTGAACGATTATCTGCGGGAATTTTGCGGCTGGTTTGCCGAGTTTCCGAACGCTATTGCCGTCAAGGAGGCGCTGGTGCTGCGCCGCGGGCTGAGGATTCCTCCAGCAACGCCGCTTGGTTTCGGAAGGCAGCAACGGCTGGCTGAGTTTCAGGGATGGTTCAAGGACTGGCTGCCCATGGCGCTCGAAGCTTCCAGCGGTAAGTAAACGGCTTCACCGCGTTGCGGCGGGCAGGCGCTGGCGTCATGCAAGGCTACACGAGGCAGGGAGGCGGTTGCCGGAGCCATCGTACGCCGGATAAGCCATCCATGCGGATCGCGGCGACCGCTCCGCCAACAAGATCCTGGCGCGGCTCAAGCTGAATCGTAAGCTCGACGAGGCGTATCGCGATCTCCTGCCAGACGTCCGCCGACCCCGCGAAATTGTTCTTCCACCGGGTGGCTTCCGCTTGAGCGCGCGGCGTCTTTCTCTCCAGAAATTCGAGCGCGATCGCGGGCATGCCAAGAGTCAGAAAGCGGGTTTGGGAGCCTGCGATAGGGATGCGCGCGACGGTTGTTCGTGCGTCCATGCGGCCTCCCGCCGCGGCCACGGGCTGCACGGTTGCGCGCATCAGGTGGATTTCATCGCCGCGGTCGAGCCCCGCGAAAAGCGCCGCGGTTTGAGATTCGGCCCCCGGACCGGAGAAAAGCGCGGGCGGAAGCGTGCGGATCTGTGCCGCCATGGCGCGCGCCCAGGATTCCGCGATGCTGTTGAGCGTGCTTTCGCTCAAGTAGGGGTTATCGCCCGCGATGCGCGCGGCGGCACTACGCGCTTCACCGGCGGCGCTCCACTCCCCCACGCCGGCCAGGCCCGAGGCCGCGTAAAGCACCTTGTTGGCGGGAGTTGCGAGTTTACAGACCTCATCCTGGAAGCCGTCCGCTCGAAAACTCGCCTTGCTATCGGCGGCGATGACGATGCGGGATTGCGAGTACGCGGCCACAATGATGGTGCCGCCCTCGACCGGGAGGCCCGAAGCCGGAGGTGACGGGCGCGGGAGCGCACGGCAAAGCGGAGCCAGCACAAGCGGAGAGAGGCACCATTCGCGGCGCGAGAGCAGCCGGCCTGGAGCCTGGCGGATGAGTTTCATACGTCACCTTTCGGCCGCCGGCCTCGCGGCGGTTTCGCCTGTTTGCGCTCGGCGCGGCCCGGTTTTATGGGGATGGCGATGCCAAGGTCTTCCGGCGTCTTCAGCAGCAGGAAGATCGTAATAACGAACAGCGGCCAGGTGTGCAGCCAGAGGCGGTGGAGCGACGCGGCGAGCGTCGGTCCGGGCCGGGCATGCAGCAGAAGAAAAGATCCCAGATATCCCGCCCAGAGGAGCAATAGCGCCGCCAAGGCGGCCTGGAAGGCGGTGGTCTTCAGGCGCTGCCGGTGGATCCCGAGCAGCAAGATACAGATCGCCAGAATCGTAAAGGGGTGTGAAAAGAAATCACCGAGCGAGGTAGCCATCCGCCAGAGCTGTTCGGTGATGTCTCCCCACCGGCCAGGGTCGAACACCCGGGCGGCAATGCTGCTTTTCCCGGCGCCGGTGCTCGCGGCGAAACGCGTTGCGCCCGGTGAGACCGCGAGGCGAAACCAGGCGTAGCACAACGCGAGCGGGGCGGCGGACGCGAGGAAGACGGCCGGTATGCCCCACCATCGAGCGCGTTCCGCGCGGGTAAGGAACGAAAACGCGATGACCGCCGCGGCGAACACCGCCAGATGCAATATCCCTTCTTCTTTCATCCACGGGCACAGGGAGGCAAACACGCCCGCGAGCAAGAAACAGCGTATCCCGGCCGGTCTGGAGAACCCGATAAGAATCAGAAGAATGGTGGCGGTGCTCATCGCGCCCATGGGGAGATCCGCGTAAAGCGAGGCGGGAACGGTCACCATCACGATGGGGGCAAGCAGCACCGGGATTGCCAGCAAGCCGAGGCTTGCCCGGCGAAGCACGTCGATGCCCGCGCCCGCCGTGACGGTGAGCGACACAAAATAGGCCACGGCCGTCGCCGCCGGAACGCCAGGGTCTGCCGCGCCCGCGATGCGCCAGGCCCAGCCGAGATAGGCGGAGAGCATAACCGGGTATTCGGGGTGCGAAAGGCGGAAGCCCGGGTCGATCGCGTTCCGCCAGAATTCCGTGCCGCCGGCGAAGAATTTTCCGCGCAGGCTCCAGATAGCCCAGGAATCCCAGGCGCCATGGGGAGATTTCGAGAGAATCTCCGTGACGGCCAGCAGAGCCGCCGCGAGGCTGAGGGCGGCCACGATGGCGATAGCCCAGTTATACGCAAACGGTGGTTTCTCACTGACGCCGGGCGATGGCGTACCTTCTTCGGAAGCTGTTATCCCGCCAGCCCGCGGACGAAAGAGCCCGGCGGAAGCGGCAAGCGCGGCGGCGATTCCGTAGGATGCCCAGGGGGAATCGATCCCCAGCGGAAGCAGCGCGAAATAGGCGAGCCCGATGAAACTCGCGCCGAGCGGGAAGGCCAGGCCCGCCGCAAGTGCAAGGAATCCGGGGGAACGCGGGAGAAACCCGATCCGCGATGGTCCGGAGCGGGCAGAGGCGACTTCTCCAGCCAGCATGAGGGTGACGGGCGGGATGCCCACCAGGAATGCCAGCGCTAGGGGAATGAGGCTCATGGGCTGTGTCTTACTGGGGTGCCGATATCTGGTTCACCGCGGCGGCTGATGGGGCTGGCTGGCGGCGGTATAAGACGACGCCCATGGGGAATTCTTTCACGGCTTCAAGCCCAAGCGGCCGGCCAAGCGCCGCGTAATCCTCCCGCCGCGTGAAGTTTCCCACGGCGAATTCCATATTGCCCGCGTCCTCGATCGGGACGAGAAGAGTGGGTGCGAGCACGTATTGGGTTGGGAAGTAGAGACGGGTGTAAGCTGAATCGCCCGGCTTGATGTCACTAAGATATGCCACCTTTTGTTTGCCGGCGAGCAGTGGCTGGAGCGGAGCGAGCCGGGCGAACTGGGTACGGAACGGGTACGGATCTTCATATTCGTTCGCGGCGGCCAAATGGGAAACCGAGTAGGCCAGCGTCATGGCGCCGAGTACGCCGATCAGAATGTACACTCGCGGGGGATATTGGAAGCCCATGATGTCCGTGCGCGATTGGGCGCGCCGGCTTCCATTCTGTCATGGCTTCATGGCGAAGGGCGAGACGCGGGGACCGTGCGCTCCGCTAGGCGTTGGATGGGCTCCGCTTCATATATTCCCGGAAATTTTCGTCGGAAGCGAAGTAATGCGTGTGGCCATTGATTACCTTGGTGATGGCGAGTTCCTCGGCGATGTAGATCCCGGTAAGGGAGTCCTTTCGCAGAGTGCCCTGCTTGCGCGGACCCGTGGTATGGCCTGCCCCACGGGGCGCTCCGGCGGACGCGGAGGAACGGGGGGCTCCCACGTACGCGGAGAGGCCGCGCGCAATAATGCCGACGAAGATCCTTACGAGGGTGATCGCAAAGATCGACACCAGCAGATAGATCAGCATTCGAACCATTTGGAGTGCCGCCCTCCCTGTCTAACCGTACCAAGCAGAATGGGCGTCACGTAACAACGCGACGCCCATTCTTGCTTGCAAAGGGATTCAAAATGCAAGGAACGCAATCGAATTCGGCCAGTTATTTCCTCTTGGCCGGCGTGGCCTTCGGGGCTCCCGGCGCCGTGTAGCGCGTATCCACGGAGCCGCTCAGGGTTTCGAGCATCGCCTTGGCTTCCGCCGCCTGTGGCGAGGTGGGTGCCAGTTCCACAACCTTCTGCAGCGCTTCAACGGCGCCCGGAGGCGGAACGATATTCCCCTTGTCGTCCATCGTCGCCTGGCCGATCAGGCTCATGGCGAGCTGGAACTGTGCGCCCACGTGTGTCGGGTTGGCTTCGACGGCCATTTTGAACGCTTCGGCCGCGCCGGCGGAGTCACCCCGGTTGGTGAGTTCCGCGCCCATGTTGTAGTAGTACATGCCGGCATTCGTCGGATCGAGCTGGGCGGCCTGCTTGAGGGCGGCTTTGGCGCCTTCGATATCGCCCATCTTCGCGAGGATCAGCCCCCGGTTGTTGTAGACTGGCGCGCTCGGCTGCGCTTCAAGGCTCTTTGCGTACATTTCCGCCGCTTTCTTGAGGGCCTCCGTGCGTTCGTCCCCCTTCAGCGTGTCCGCTTTTTCGGCGTACGCGCCGGCCATGTTTTCCACAATCACCATCTGTGTCGGATCCAGCGCGTAGGCCTTTTCGAAGTTCTCGATCGCCGCGTCGTAATTCTTGGCTTGCCGCGCCTCCATGGCCGCGTTAAAGGCGTCGTTGAGATCCTTGTTCTTGGCCATCTGCTTCTTGCGCTCTTCCATGGCCTTTTCCATGGCGGCCCGCTGCTCCTTCGTCATTCCGCGGGCTTGCTCCTCGGTGAGCTGGCCGGCGGCGGCGGCGGCCTGCTGCGCCTGTTGTTTGTCAGCTATTTCCTTGAGGTCGAAATTGACCGTTTCCTCCCCGCCGAACGTGGTGCGCACGCCCTGCATGCGATCTCGCTCCTGGCCGCCAACGACAAGAGTCACGGTATATGTGCCGCTGAACGGAATGCCCGCGTGCAGGTATTCGCCCTTCTTGTTGGTTTTGACCTGGTAGTTGCCCTTCATGTCCGTGCGGTCAATCTTGATGACGGCGTTTTGCAGAGGCTTGCCATCCTCGCCGATCACCCGCCCGCGTATCCGCGAAAGCTGGGCCGAGGCGACACTGGTGAAAAGCAGCATCATCGCCGTAAGCGCAAGCAGCAAGCCACGATTGAAATTCATTTTGAAGACCTCCAACTCTGAATCCCTTCCTCTCTTTGCATCCTACTATAAATAGTAGACTTCGTCATCGTCCAGCTATTGGACGATGCGATGGGGCGCGAGCGTTGCGGTATTGTGAAACGTACCCCGCGTCCTCGGGCATCCCTTCAATCAAGGCGAATCATGCGAGTAAGTCGTTACAGAAGCAATAGGGTAACGCGTCCGAAAGGGCGCGGGCTTGCGCTGATCGCGGTGCTGCTTCTGCTTGTGATGGCGGCATCTGGCGGCGTCGCGGAAGAAGCGGCGGACGCCGTTTCGCGCCAGCAGTATCAGCGAGCCATCCAACTGCTTGCGGCCGCGGGCGCAAAATCGGCGGATACCGCCCTGCTTCTGGGCCGCGCCCGCTACCAGATGGGGGATTTCGGCGGCGCGGAGACCGCTTTCGAGCAGGCGGTAGCCATGGCGCCGGAGAGCGCGAGCGCCAGAAACTGGCTGGGGCGCGCGCAGGGGATGCGAGCCGACCAGGCGAATGCCTTCAGCGCCTTGGGGCTGGCGCGAAAAGCCCGGGATTCGTTCGAAGCGGCCGTGAAGCTCGATCCTCGTGATCTCGAAGCCGTTGGCGATTTATTTTCTTATTACATGTCGGCGCCGGGCTTTCTGGGAGGGGGCG
>CAZXBZ010000037.1:0-14412 GCA_964639135.1 uncultured Solibacteraceae bacterium
CGACAAACCGATTCTCGCGGAGGAGCGGCGGCAACTCGCCAAATACAAGGGCGGCATGATGTTCTCCGAAGGCTGCCATCTCATCGATCAGGCCACGGCGTTCCTCGGCGCACCCGAGAATGTGAGCGGCTTTTTGCGGCATTATTCTCCGCTCGATGACGGTTTGGCCGATAACGCTCTGGCCATCCTTGAATATCCTGGAGCGCTGGCGGAAGTCTCCATGGCGGGTTTTGACCCTTACGGAAATGAACACCGGGTGATCGAAATCCTGGGAACGAACGGGCGAGCGCTCATTCAGCCGTTCTCGCCCGTCCGGCTCGAAGTAAGCCTAAAAGCAGCCGCCGGGCCGTACGCGGCGGGCCGCCAGACCGTGGAGCCTTCCGAACCGTCCGGCTATCCGTACGGAGCGGATTTTCTGGAGTTTTTTGCGGTGATGCGCGGGAGCGCCAAGCCCCGGTTCAGCGCCGCGCACGATTTGTTGACGCACCGCGTGCTGCTTGAAGCGTGCGGCATGCTCTAAAACCGGTCCATGCGCCGGTATGAGAAGACACTGGGATCTAGGAGAGTCCAATGCAATCTTTAAGCAGGCGAAACATCCTCGGCGCGGCGGCGCTTGTGCCGATTCACGCGGTGCGCGGCAGTGCGCAAAACAGTGCGATTAAGGTCGGCCTGATCGGCGTCGGAAGCCGTGGAACCTATACCGGCAAGATGGTTTCCGAGAACCCGAACGTGAAAGTCGTGGCGGTGGCGGATGTATCCGCCAAGGCGGTTGCCAGCGCGAAGGGGAAGATCGGTATCCCGGACGCGCGTGAATATCGCGATCTCAACGATCTTCTGGCTTCCGACGTGGAGGCGGTCCTGATTTCCAGCCCGTGCTTTTTGCATCCGGATCACCTCGAGGCCGCGGTCAAGGCGGGCAAGCACGTCTATATCGAAAAACCGGCCGCCGTTGACGTGGCGGGCGCGAAGCGCGTCATGAAGATTGCCGATGGGGCGGATCGCAAGTTGAATATCACATTCGGTTTTCAGCAGCGTTACGGCGGAGTCTACGTGAAGGCCAAGAAGTTCATCGAGGGGGGCGGTATCGGGAAGATCCGTGAAATTCACGGAGAGTTTCTAAAGTACGCGCTCACCGGCGACGAGCCGATTCCGCCGCTTCCCAGGAATGAACAGGAACGCCTGGAGCAGTGGAAATTGTGGCGTTCGATGTATGGCGAAATCATCGTCGAGACCTACGTTCATAACCTCGATGCCATCAATTGGTACGTGGGCTCGCGGCCCCTCAAGGCGATCGGCACCGGCGGGCGCACGGTGGAGCGCCGCGGAGATCTGCTCGATCATCTGAGCGTCACCTACGACTATCCCGAGGGCGTGCAGATGACCTTCGCGGGGTCCCAGATGACCCCCCGCTTCTATCGGTCGAACCGGGAGCGCTATATCGGCTCGAAGGGCTCCGTCGAAACGGCGCGCGAATACTGGAATTACAACATCGGCCAGGGCGTTGTGACCGAAAAATCGGAACACGATATCAGTGTCGATTCGCTCAACGCGTTCGTTGACCGGGTTGTTACGAACAAGCCGGAAAACGCCGGCGTCCGCGCGGCCGAGAGCACCCTTACCGCCCTTCTCGGGCAAATGGCGGTTTATGGGAAGCGAGAAGTTACCTGGGACGAAATGATGGCGAGCGCGTGAGCGTTACGGCCGCCTGTCTGTTTCAATAAAGTAATTATTATTTCGAAATCGGCGCGACTGGCGGCAAAGATTGGTAGAGTATTGACATGCAGCCTCTCATTCACGGTGTCTATGCCGCTATTTTTACGCCCCGTCATGAAGATGGATCCCTGAATCGTGATGTTTTGAGGGCGGAATCGGAATTTCTGATGCACGCGGGCGTGGATGGCCTGGTAATGAACGGCGCGACGGCGGAGTATCCACTGGCGCGCGAATCCGAGTTTGCGGAGATCGTCGGCATTGTCAGCGAAGCGGCGGGAGCCGGGAGATTTCTTGCTTCCATCGGCGGGCCGGACGTGAACGGATCCATCCGGAACGGCCGGCTCGCGATGGAGGCTGGCGCGAAGGCGCTGCTGCTGCCCGCGCCCATCTTCTTCCAGTACGGGCAGCAGGACGTCGAAGCCTATGCGCGGCACATTGCCGGCGCTTTGAAGGCGCCCATGCTGCTCTATAATCTCCCCCAATTCGCCAATGGCTATGAACCCGAGACGGCCGGCCGTCTGATCAGCAGGGAAGGGCCCATCGTGGGTATCAAGGATTCAAGCGGCCAGCTCGATATCCTGCGCCTGCTTACCAAGCGGGGGCCGGAAGGTATTTCACGCATTATCGGTAACGACCAGGTCTTTGCCGATGCCCGGCGCGAGGGGATCTGCGACGGGGTGGTGTCGGGAGTCGCGGGCGCGCTTCCTGAACTGCTGCTGCTCCTTGGGCGCGCGGATCTCGCCACTGACCGGGAGGCCTTTGACGCGGCAGCCGGGTTGCTCGCGGAGCTTATCGAGAAGCTCAATCAGTTCCCCGTGCCATGGGGCTTGAAGTTTATTGCGGACCGGCGCGGCCTGGGGCCGATGGGCTCCGCTCTGCCTGTCACGGACTCCCGCCGCGTACAGGCGGAACATCTCGGCGAATGGCTGGAGGAGTGGTGGAGCCGCTTGAACGGCGTGGCGCCGCTCGGGCCGCTCGAAGTTGCCGGGTGCGTGGCGTAACGTGTCCGGTGCGCGGGTTTCACGAGGCCCGCGGCGAGAAAAAGTATCTGAAATGCTGGTGCGGGCTGCCGCCGTTCGATACAATCTCTTCAAGAATTTAGGATTGTTCATACGCTTTTTCCCGTTCGCGATCGGGAAATTGGAACGAACGGGAGAAACATGCTCAGCGTAAAGGGCCGGTCCGGCACGAAATCCAAGACCTCCTCGGGTTCTGGCGTCTCTTCGAGAGCGCTGGCGAAAGGGCTGGAGATCCTGGATATCCTCGGGGCGGTCAGCCACGCGATGGCGCTGGGCGATATCTCCGCCGCCGCGAAACTCGGCAAACCCTCAACCTTTCGCTTATTGCAGACGCTCCGCGCCCTCTCCTACGTCCAGCAGGATGAGCACGGCAGCTACCTGCGCGGCGCCCGCCTGCCTGGCGATTCCAGCCACTCCTGGGTTCCGGTTCTGGTGATGGCGGCCGAGGAGCACATGGCGCGGCTCAATGCGGATCTTGGCGAAACGGTCTCGCTTGCGGCGCTGATGGAAGATCACATCCGGGTGGTCCATACGCTCGAGAGCCCGCAGAATATCCGGATGTCGAACTACCCCAATCGCATCCTGCCGCCGTATGCCTCGTCTCTTGGCAAGTCCATCACGTCCTGTCAGAGCCCGGAGCACGCGCAGGTTCTCATCCAGGTTTATGGGCTTTACGAATTCACGCCTAGAACTCTCACGCAGCCCATGCAAATCCGCGAAGACATGGAACGCACGCGGGAGCGCGGCTTTGCCTGCGAGATGGAAGAGACCGTTCTTGGCGGCTGCTGTTTCGGCGCTCCGATTCATGAGCGTGGCGGGGTGGTTCGCGCGGCCATCAGTATTTCGTTGCCGAACTCGCGCCTGACCAGCGAAAACCAGAAGGCCATCCCCGAGCATGTCATGCGGGCCGCGAGCCGCATCAGCAAACAGATGGATCTTCTCACCGCCAGCGCCTGACACCCCCGCCTCTTTCCCGTGAGCGCCTCATTCTGGGTTCTCCATCCGGCGCTATCCCGTACAATAGAGGTACATTTCAAAATCGTAGGTGAACATGGCAACCCAAAACTCGTTCGGAGCCGCGCAAAAGCTCACGGCTGGCGGCCGTGAGTATTCTTATTACAGTCTCAATACTCTTGAAAAGGCCGGTATCGGCCACGTGAACCGTCTCCCGTTCACGGTCAAGGTTCTTCTTGAAAATCTGCTCCGCAAGGAAGATGGCTTGCATGTGCGCAAGAACGATATCACCGATCTCGCCGCATGGGATAAGGGCGCGAAGCCGCACGAAATCAACTTCATGCCCGCCCGCGTGCTGCTCCAGGATTTTACCGGCGTTCCCGCCGTCGTGGATCTTGCCGCGATGCGCGACGCCCTCATCGATCTGGGCGCGGATCCGAGTCTCGCCAACCCCCTCCTCCATTCCGATCTCGTGATCGATCACTCCGTGCAAGTGGATGTTTACGGCGCCGCGGACGCCTTCCAGAAGAACGCCCTTATCGAGTTCTCGCGCAATCGCGAGCGTTATGCGTTTCTGCGCTGGGGCCAGTCCGCCTTCCGGAACTTCCGCGTCGTGCCGCCCGATACCGGAATTGTGCATCAGGTGAATCTCGAATACCTCGCGCGCGTGGTCTTTACTCAGGAACAGAACGGCGTGGTCACCGTCTACCCGGACAGCCTCGTCGGCACGGATTCGCACACCACCATGATCAACGGCCTGGGCGTGCTCGGCTGGGGCGTGGGAGGCATCGAAGCCGAAGCTTGCATGCTCGGCCAGCCTATTTCCATGCTTATCCCCGAAGTGGTGGGTTTCCGGTTGCACGGCAAACTCCGCGAAGGGGCAACTGCCACGGATCTGGTTCTGACGATCGCGGAACTGCTTCGTAAGAAAGGCGTCGTCGGCAAGTTTGTCGAGTTCTACGGAAAGGGCGTGAGCTCTCTGAGCCTGGCTGACCGCGCCACCATCGGCAATATGTCTCCGGAGTACGGCGCCACGGTCGCCTTTTTCCCGGTGGATTCGGAAACCCTGCGTTACCTCCGCCTCACCAATCGCAACGAGGAACTGGTGAGCCTGGTGGAGGCTTACTCGAAGGAGCAGGGCTTGTTCCGCACCGACGACACGCCGGATCCAATCTTCAGCGATACTCTCGAGCTGGACCTTGCCAATGTCGTGCCCTCGATGGCTGGTCCCCGGCGGCCGCAGGATCGCATCGACCTTCCAAAGGTGGGCGCGAATTTCAAGGATTTCTTCAAGCACGAGTTCCGCCACGTGCCGGTGACGGTGAACGAGACTCCCGCTACCGTGGGCGACGGCTCCGTGGTGATCGCGGCCATCACGTCCTGCACGAATACCTCGAACCCCAGCGTGATGGTGGCCGCGGGCCTGCTCGCGAAGAAAGCCGTGGAGCGGGGCCTGCGTGTGCCCGCCCATGTCAAGACCAGCCTCGCGCCGGGCTCCAAGGTGGTGACGGCCTATTTCAACAAGAGCGGCCTCTCGGCCTATCTCGATCAGTTGGGCTTCAATCTGGTGGGCTACGGCTGCACTACCTGCATCGGGAATAGCGGCCCGCTGCCGGAACCGGTCGGCGCGGCGGTCGCGGATGAAGACCTTGCCGTGGTCAGCGTGCTTTCCGGAAACCGTAATTTCGATGGCCGTATCAATCCGCAGGTGAAGGCGAATTATCTGGCGAGCCCGCCGCTCGTCGTGGCCTTCGCGATCGCCGGAACGATCGACATTAATATGGAGACGGATCCAGTCGGGACGGGCAAGAACGGCGAAAAAGTCTATCTGCGGGAGATCTGGCCAACCGCGCGGGAAGTGAACGATGTGGTGGCCAGTTGCGTGGATTCCTCGATGTTCGCCGCCGAGTACGCGAACGTCTTCGAGGGAGACGCCACCTGGAACAGTATCGCGGTGCCGCAAGGCGACGCCTACGCTTGGGACGACGCAAGCACCTACGTGAAGAAGCCGCCCTACTTCTTGGACATGGTGGATCCGGAGACCAGTATTCAGGATTTCACCGGCGTGCGCGCCCTCGCCATGCTGGGTGATTCCGTTACCACGGATCACATCTCTCCCGCGGGCAATATCGCCAAAAGCAGTCCGGCGGGCCTGTATCTCCAAAGCCTTGGCGTCATGCCGGGCGATTTCAATTCCTATGGTTCGCGGCGCGGGAATCACGAGGTGATGGTCCGCGGCACTTTTGCCAACATCCGCTTGCGCAACGAACTCGCTCCCGGCACCGAGGGGGGCATCACCCGGCATCTTCCCGATGGCGAGGAGATGTCCATCTACGATGCGTCGATGAAGTATCAGGCCGAAGGCGTGCCGCTGATCGTGATTGCGGGCAAGGAGTACGGCTCCGGCAGTTCGCGGGATTGGGCGGCCAAGGGAACCAATCTGCTTGGGGTAAAGGCCGTCCTGGCCGAGAGTTTTGAGCGAATTCACCGCTCGAATCTCGTTGGGATGGGCGTGCTGCCGCTTCAGTTCCACGACGGAGATACCCGCAAGAGTCTTGGCCTCACCGGCGAGGAACTGTTCACCATCACCGGCATTCCGGAGGGGATCGCGGGCTCGAAAGAGGCCGTTGTCACCGCCACCTCCGCGGATGGTGCCAGCAAAACCTTCAAGGTGCGCATCCGCATCGATACCCCGGTCGAGATCGAGTACTACCGCAACGGTGGAATTCTGCCCTACATGCTGCGGCGGATCGCGAGCGGCAAGAACTGAGACCCGCGTGATCGCTGGCGATCGCGCGCAAGACGCAAAACGGGCCGGAGAGAACACTCCGGCCCGTTTTGCGTGTACCAGAGCGATCAACCGGCGCGGCCGGCCGCCTCCCCCAGGAGATCCTCCATCGTCGCCTGATATTCCGCGAGTTCTTCCGCCGTGCCGGCTTCGATGCGCATCACCAGCACCGGCTGCGTGTTTGAGGCCCGCAGCAGACCCCAGCCGTTTGAAAAGCGCACGCGCACCCCGTCGGTCTCATTCACTTCATACAAGCGCTCCGCCAGCATGCGGGCGGCTTCGGCGACAATCTTGAACTTCGTTTCATCCTCGCTGTCGACGCGGATCTCGGGCGTCGCGTACATTTTTGGCAGTCCCTCAAGCTGGGCCGAGAGCGGCCGGCCGGAGCGGCTGACGATATCCACGAGCCGCAGCGCGGCGTAGATGGCGTCGTCGTAGCCGTAGTAGCCGTCGGCGAAGAACATGTGGCCGCTCATCTCGCCGGCCAGCACGGCGTCCTCCTCCTTCATCTTGGCCTTGATCAGCGAGTGCCCGGTCTTCCACATGATGGGCCGCCCGCCCCATTCCGCGATTTTGTCGTAGAGCGACTGGCTGCTCTTTACCTCGCTGATGAACGTTGCGCCCGGCCGCCGCGAGAGAATCTCGCGCGCGAAGATCAGCATCAGCATGTCGCCGTAAACCACCTCGCCGCGCTCATCCACGGCGCCGATGCGGTCTGAATCTCCATCGAAGGCGATTCCCAGTTCCGCCCCCGAGGCGCGCACGGCGGCTTGTAAATCCGAAAGGTTATCCGGCACGGTGGGGTCCGGATGGTGGTTGGGGAAGTGGCCATCCATCTCGAAGAACAGTTCAATGGGCTCCACGTTGAGCGCTGCCAGAATTCGTTTAAGCACGGGTCCGGCCGTGCCGTTTCCACCGTCGAAAACCACTTTCACGCGGCGCGGAAACGCAAAGCGCGCGGCCAGATCTTCGACGTACGCGCTCACCGCATCCTCGCGAGTGATGCCCCCGGCGCCCTCCGTGAAGCGGCCGGCCTCGATGATCCGCCGCAGCTCCTGAATGTCCTCGCCGTGGATGGTGGAGCCTCCGAGCATCACCTTGAAGCCGTTGTAGTCGGCCGGGTTGTGGCTGCCGGTGATCATGACGCCGCCCGCCGCTCCAGAGCGCAACACGGCATGGTAGGTGACGGGCGTCGGCACGATGCCGATATCTTCCGCCGCGCAGCCCGATTTCGCCAGCCCGGCGAGGATGGCGTTCTTCAGCCGGGGTGAGCTTAAACGGCAATCGGCGCCCACGATCATCCGCGGAACTTCACTGCCCTCCGCGCCGCGTTGGATAAAGCCGCCGATGGCTCGCCCGAGCGTCTCCACTCCGTCATCCGGCAGATCCCGGTCGGCCACGCCGCGAATGTCGTACTCACGAAAAACAGCAGGATTCAGCATGCATTCTCTCTGGGGCGATTCATCGCCCATTGCGCATTGTACCCAGTTCGCGGGCATTTGGAACTCCGGGTCGAAGAGTTGCGCGCCGGGGCCGGAGCCGGGCCGGTTCAAAAGTATGGCGGTGTATTGATTGGGCGGTCTTCCCGGTATCTGACGGCCGGATGGATTTTGGCGCGGCTTTCACAATAATTCGCACTATCCGGTCTTTTTTTAAGTATGCTGAGACCATGAAATTCGGAAGCGCTCGAGAATTGCCATCGCCGTCCGTTGCCGTCATCTTCGTGGCCGTGCTGGCCATGGCCGTCTGTCCCATGCATGCTCAAGCTCCCAACAGCCCGGTGGGCAACCATCTGGTGGGCACGGTGCTGGGTACGCCAGTCACTCAGGGCGTTCAGGATACGCGCGAGACCGTGAGCCATGCCGGCTTGAGCGATTTCGTGTTTCAGCCGAATGGCGAGATGATCTTCGCGAGCAGCGTTGAGAATCGTCTGTTTCGGGCGGATGCCGGCGGGCTGGTCGAGCCCTTCGCGGGGGATGGAGGCCTCACGAATAACGGCGATGGCGGAGAGGCTATCGCGGCTAGCGTCGTGGCCCCTCATCGGCTCGCGGCGGATGCCGCCGGGAACGTCTATGTGGCGCATTTATCGGGAATACCGAACGGCGGCTATTGGATTCGCCGTATCAGCCCATCGGGAACGATCCACGAAGTCGTGGGAGGCGGGCGTATGGATTGTCCGGAGGAGGGTTCTCTGGCGAATGGCGCGGATCTTTTCGCGGTTAGCGCGATGGCTGCATCGGCGGATGCACTCTATTTCGCCGTGCAAGGATGCGGGAAGGTATATCGCGTGGGGGAAGACGGGCTTGTGGCCGTGTTTGCGGGAATAGGGCTGAACGAACTCAATAAAATTGAGCTTACCGGAGACTTTTTGGCGGTTCCCGCGAAACGGGCCGCCTTCCGGAGTATCACGGACCTCGCCATCGATCCAGTGGGGAATGTTCTGGTGGCGGACCAGTGGTCGAAGAAAATTTTGCGCGTAACCCCGGCCGGGGTCGTGTTGCACGCCGCGGGCGGCCCCTTGCGGATTGTGGACGAGGAGAGGGAAGGGAACGCGAAATCCGTTTACTTCCCGGCTATTTCATCCATCGCGGCGTTACCCGATGGCTCCATCCTGGTTGTGCAAGCGTCGCTCGCCGTCTCGGGCGGGCGCGAGGAATTGGGGATGATCGATGCGGCCGGGGCCTACCGGATCCTCTTTACCTCGGACGGGGCCAACGGACGCCCCGCGGCCAGCCTGGGCTCGCGGCGCATTGTGCCGAATCTGGTGCGGGCGGCTCCGGACGGCTCCTTTTATGTGCGGGAACGTTTCTCGGGCATGATTTTGTGTGTGCTGCCCGATGGCTCGGTCCAGCACTTTCTGGGGCTGCCTCCGAAGCCCGAAACGGTCACGATGAACGGGAAGCTCTCGGCCTTCGAAGTACAGTACACGACAACACCGGCGGCGGATGCGGACGGGAATATCTACTTCGGCGCGCTGGGGAAGCTGTACAGACTTTCCCTGGATGGCGATCTCACGCACATCGCGGGCAATGGCGGCGGCACGCCGGGCGGAGGAGATTCACCGCTCGACGCGGTGCTGGGCATCAATAGTTATAGCCCCTTTGAGCAGGTGCAAATCGACGCTGGCGGCAGCCTGTATTGGCATGTCCAAGGCAGCATTCGAAAACTGGCGAAAGACGGCACGATTTCGAGAGTTGTCGGGGGTGACTATGGCATCACGCTGTTCTCGGCGGAAGGCGAGCAAGCTGTCTCCGTATCCTTCACTAACTTTACGCAGTGGGCGGTGGCGGCCAATGGAGACATCTATTTTGTGTACACGGTCCGGCAGTTGGGCTCCAGGGCGGCTCCCGTAATCTGGCGCGTGGGCGCCGGCGGCGTGGTGGAGCGTGTGGCTGGAGCGGTGGTTCACTGGGCGACAGGCCAGAATTTTGACGGAAAGCCGGCTCGGGAAGCGGAGATTCGCGGAATCGATCAAATGTCGGTCTCGCCCGATGGCGTTGTCTTTTTTGCAAGCGAGGGCAGGATCTATCGCATTGATTCCCAGGGGATCGTCCGCCTGGTGACGAACAGTGTGCTCGGCGCGGCTCTCGTCGATGGAATGCCCACGGCGTCCGCTCCCGGCTACTTAGTGTTACTGCGAGCGTTTCGCGCGCTCGCCGCGGACCAATTGTTGGTTGTGTCGCCTGGCAGCCCCATGAGGCTGGCGAAGTACACTGTTGGCGGCTTGGTGCGGGTGTGGCGGGATGGGGCATATGGCATTCCGAACAACGATGGCGCGCTGTTGAAGGATGACCGTCTCCTGGAGAGCACCGCGCCCCCGCTCAGACTCCCGGACGGCGGGCTCGTGTGGATAGAAGTCCAGCGGGATCGCAGCATCGTGCGTCGCAGTTTTCCCGTGCCGGCTGGCTGTACCTACGCGGCCAATGCGAATGAGCTTTCCGTGGGAGGCGGGAATGCGCTCTTGAGTCTGACCCTAACTACCGGGCCGGAGTGCCCTTGGACCGTGGGGGCCTCCTCGAATTGGCTCGAAATCCTCAGTGCGCGTTACGGCAAGGGCACGGTGACCATCAATCTGCGCGTGGTTGCGAACACCGCGCCCGTTGAGCGGGTTGGCACTTTGCGCGTTGCCGGCAAGGAAGTGTTGGTGAGGCAGGGTGCGAGCGTGCGTCCGGATATTTTCGTGGTTTCTCCGGTCTCCGCCGTTGTTCCGCCCGGCGGAGGGTCCGTACGGGTCACGATTTCCTCTTCCCCCGGCTTGTCATGGCAGGCTGGTTTGCCGGCGGAGACGCCGGTCGGCATCGAAGGGCCTTCGGCGGGTTCCGGGAGCGGATCGTTTGTATTGAATCTCGGCGCTCTCCCCGCGAATGTCAGCGAACGCACCGCGGTTGTTTCGGTCAACGATAAGACCGTGACGTTGCGTCAAACGGCGGCGTCCGTTTCGGTGCCGGTGACCATCGATTCCACGCTCGCCGGTACGAAAGCCGTCATCGATCTGGTGGAGCGCCCCTTGCCCTATGTCGCGCAATGGACGCCAGGCTCTTATCATCTATTCCAGGCCCAGCCCTTCACGAAGGTGAGTGACGACACCCTCATTCAGTTCGAGAATTTCGGTGCGAGTGACCCGGCGGCGGAACAGATGTTCATTGCTCCATCGACGCCCGCGACGCTTACGGCGCGCTTTCGCTATTTGTATCTTTTGAGGGGGAGCGTGGAGACGGACGAACTGTTCACCTCGGTCAAGGTAATTCCGAATTTTCGAGGTATTCCGGTCCCGAGTGAATTTGGGCCGCTATGGGGAGGGCCCACTGGATTTGCCATGTGGTATCCGGGGGGATCCACGGTTCAGGTCTTTGCTTCGGAATCGGATGGGCGCAAATTCAGCGCTTTCACGGGCAAGCAGTCCGCGACGGACAACCCGGCTTCCGTACTGATGGATGGGCCGGGTGAAATCATGGCCAGCTATGTGGTGGATTCTGTTCCCCGTCCGGAACTCCTCTCCGGCGTTACGTCCTCTTGGCGGCTCTACGGAGAGGAACGCCAGGCGAGCCCGGCCCAGGTGGCGGTGGGGTCGTTCCTGACGGAGCCGGAGCCTCTGTCGCATCGTTTTGTGGAGTACCAAAGCCCCATTGGCACTCCAGAGTGGCTCAGCTTCCGCGCGAGCGGCACAACGGCTCCATTTACGCTGGAGGCGGGGGTGGATGCCGCCAAGGCGGCCGGTCTCAAGACGCCGGATTTCGGGGAATCCGCCTATTTCGCGACGGTCCATTTATATGAGCCTGGCGGGTCTCGAGGTTGGTTAACCGCGGCGGTGCGTACAAGTGCCGTGCCGGCGGATGAGCGGCCATGGATCGCCGCCGTGACCGATGCCGGTGGTTTCCGGCAGAGCACCGGATTGATCGGAACCTCGGAGTTAGTGGCGGCCCCGGGGATGATTCTAACGATATTCGGTCTGCGGTTTGGTACTAAAACCCTTGACGCACCGGCGATGCCGCTGCCCACCTCGCTGGGTGGCGTCAGCGTGGAGTTCCGGAGAAATTTGGATGACCAGTGGATGCCGTTGCCTTTGTTTTTTGTCTCGCCCGCACAGATCAATTTCCAGGTTTCTCCGGCAATGGTCGGTGACGGGCGGCAGAGAATTTATTTTCGTGTCCGCATAAGCGAGACGGAGGTGTCCGACCCGTGGCTTGCCACCGTGGCGCGGCGCGTGGTGTCGCTCTTCTCGGCGGATAGCTCCGGCGGAGGAGCGCCAGCCGGGTTTTATGTGCGAGTAGCGCCGAATGAAACCCAGCAGCGTGGGGATCTTTACGAGTGCGTGGATGGTGTCTGTACGGTCCCGGCCACCGCGTTTGGCGGGCCGGATAACGATTTGTTCCTGGAAATCTATGGCACCGGCTTTCACAACCTGGACTCGTCCGGCGATCTGCGGGCTTACCTCGGCGGGCGTACTGCCGAGGTGACATTCGCCGGACCGCACGAGTACTTTGCCGGCTTGGACCAGGTGAACATTAAAGTGCCGCGGGACATTGAGAAGGGCGTTCCGCTGGACCTCTATGTATGGGTCCGCAACGATCAGGATTGGTGGACCGCCTCAAACCGCCTCGTTGTGCGGTTTGAATAGTTTGAATGGGGGGCGGCTCCGTAACGCGGATTTGCGCGGGGCGCGGCATGCACCGCTCCGTGACGCCGCGCCAGCGGGCGGAAGGCTTCGACGGGTTATTCCGGTGGCGCCGTGAGCCAGTAGCCGGGCCGTGTTCGCACACGCGCGCCGGGGTCCGTCCTTACCTGGATATCAATGCGATGGAAGCGGCCGGGGTCGCCGCCGCTGGGACGAAAGCTCAGCAGATACTGGCTGTGTAACTCCTCGCCGATCCGGGCGATGGCCTTTTCAAGCGCGTCCTGCCGGTTGAAACCATCCTCCACGCCGCCGGTCAGCCGCGTCAGTTCCCGCGCGGCGTTCTTTCCGGCGGCATCGCGAAGAATATCGACGATTCCCAGCAGGTTGGCGTCGCCCCTCGGGTTGGGGCCGCTCAACGGCTCGGGCCCCGGTGCCTCCCCCTGGCCCATTACCACCGCGCCGGTGGAATGCGGCTCCGGTGGGCCGGGCAGCCCGTAAGGCGCCGTGGCTGGCGGGGTTCGCATGATGCCGTCTTCGGGTGTGTCGCGAAATTCACTTTCGTCCGTCCGGTCTTTCCAGGCTTCCCGGTCCGTGAAAGCGCTTCGCAGCCGAGAATACGTGAGGGAGTAGACCAGGATGTTCGAGCGTTCAATCAGATCCGCTGTCTCTTTGATGGTCCGCTGGCTGCCTCGGTCTATTTTCTCTCCGATATGGAGAATGACGCCGCGCCGGCCGCGCAGCCTCGGCGTCAGCAGATGTACCGCTTCGGTCAGGGCGTCGTAGAGCACCGCTTTATTGCCCGACGGCCGGATTTTCGAGATTGTCTCCGCGATGCCGCCGCCGCGCTCGAAGCGCTGGAGAATGTTCACGCGGTCCGAGTAGCTCACAAGCGCGGCCTCTCCGCGCTCGCCCGTAATAAGCGGCTCAATCATCGGCCCGATCTTGCGGATCTTCTTGATCGCCGCGCCGCAATCTCCGCAATTCTCCACCACGATCACCAGCGAGATGGGCACGTAGGAGAAATCAAGGTCGAAGCTGGCGGGCGTCCCATCCACCAGCAGCGTGAAGTCGCTGGCCTCGAGGCCGTCGAGATAGCGGCCCTTGGCATCCGTTACCGTGGTGTGCGCCACCACGAGCGGTGCGCTCAAGCGGAATACGGGTTCCTGCGCGTGCGACGGCGCGGCGGCCGCCATCACGGCCAGCGCGCTCACCACGCCGGCGCGCAACAAACGAAGCAGGGGCGGGGAAGCGGTGAATCTTCGCACATCCGCCAGACGTTCCCCGGCCTTGGCTGGTTCCGGCGCTTTCAGTCCGCGCCGCTGTAGGAAAATGGTTGTGGTTCCGCTTTCCCCGGCATCCGCATGAGTCTCGTTTCGCGCATCTCTCACCATTTCCGCCGGCGCCGGATGCGGCGTTTCGCCGCTTTGATGGGGGTGAATGAGCGGACGCGTATTCTCGATGTCGGCGGTTCTCCCGCCACCTGGAGCCTGCTGCCCTTTACGCCGCGCGTAACCCTTCTCAACATCCCGATGTCGATTGAAGAGCCCGGCCGGCGCTTCGAATGGGTGGCCGGGGATGGCTGCGCGCTGCCCTTCGCCCGCCAGAGCTTCGATATTGTGTTCAGCAACTCCGTTATCGAGCACGTGGGCGTCGAAGCCAGGCAGCGTGCTTTCGCGGACGAGGCCGTGCGCGTCGGCAGGCGCGTCTTCGTGCAAACGCCGAACGCCGCATTCCCGGTGGAGCAGCACCTCTTCATGCCGTTCATTCACTGGCTGCCCAAAGCCTGGCAGCGGCCCATCGTTTCTCGCTTCACCGTGTGGGAG
>CAZXBZ010000038.1:0-14365 GCA_964639135.1 uncultured Solibacteraceae bacterium
CTCCCTTTGATGAGCAATTGCGAGTGAACGAGAAGGCGCTGCGGGAGCATGTCGACTTCGTGATTGAGAGCGGTGTGGATGGCGCTTGCGCCGGTTCCAGTACCGGTGAGTTCATGAACCTCACGCGTGAGGAGTGGGAAGCGGTGCTCGACATCACCAAGAGCCAGGCCGGTGGCCGGATTCCTCTCATCGCGGGCGGGGCCGATCTGTCCACCGCCGCTACCGTCGAGCGATGCCGCTATGCGGAAAAAATGGGTTTTGACGGTGTGCTTGTCATCAGCCCGTGGTACCAAGTGCATACCCAGAGAGAACTCTACGCTCACTTCAAGGCGATCCGGGATGCGATTTCCATTCCGATCATGATCTACAACAACCCGCCCGTCACGGGAGTGCAACTGAGCGTCGATTTGCTGACGCGGCTGACCAACGACGGCATCATTCAATATTTGAAGGACGCCGATTCAGACCCGTACAACATCTCGCGCCTGAAGATGCGGCTTGGAGATAAGTTGCAGCTTTTCTACGGGCATGACAATAACGCGATCGGGGCGTTTGCGTTCGGAGCGACGGGCTGGGTGAGCGGCTCGGCGAACTTCGACCCCAAGCGTTGGAGCGAGTTTCTGCACGCCTGCATTGATGACAACAACTTTGTGAAAGGACGGGAGATCTGGTACGAGATGCTGCCGTTCGTGGAATTGGTGACGGTGGGTGAAAACGGGGAGCGTCCGGATTGGATCGCGGTCATCAAGCGCGGGCTGGAACTGCGCGGGCACAGCGTCGGAACCGTGAGGCCGCCGATGCTGCCGCTGACTCCGGAACTGAACAAGAAGGTGGAAGCGGCGGTGGCGGGGATGACCTTTTAACCGTATCGGGACGCCGGCGGCGAGTGCGAGTCTCTCCGCCGGCTTCATGCTGGAGGCGTCTTCTATGCCAGGGCGTCCTTGCAGAATTGAACGCACTTCTTTATTTCAGTGAGGACGTCCGAGCCTTCCGGAGTGGTGTATTCGTACTCGATGCTGGCGGGAAAGGAATACTTGTTGCGCTTCATGGTTTGGAGAAGCTCCTTGAGCGGAGTTCCGCCCTGGCCCCAGGGCATATTGGGTCCGCCAGCGCTGGGGTTATCGCCTGGATTCGCCGCGGGAGGAGCCTTGCGGTCCTTGAGATGAAGGCTCGCGATGCGGTCGTGGTATTTCACCATCACGGGAATGGGAGATTGGCCCGTGACCCCGTAAAAATGGCCGACGTCAAAATTAAGCGCGGTGTAGGGCGAGGCGGCAAGCGCCTTCTGGAACCCGGATTCGCCGCCCTGCCCGTGTGTGTGGAAGGCGATCCGCAGCTTGCGTTTAGCGGCGTATTCGGCAACGCGCTGAAGGTGCGCATCGTTTGTGGGTAGCTCCATCGTGACGTGAGAGGCGCCGAGAGTCTCGGCCACGTTCCAGATGTAATCGTATTCGGCGTCGGACATGCTCATCGATGGCGGAAGTTTGAACGCATAGATGCTGACGCCGGCGTCGTTATAGAGCTTGCGGAATTCCTGATATTGCTTCATCGGCACGGAGAGCCGCCAGGCTTTGGTTTCCTCGGCGAGTTTCCGCGCGGCCGCCTGCTGCTCCGGCGTGCGCTGGGAACCGGAAGGCGTCGCGGGGATTGGATGGCGGTACTTGGGCGCGCCCGCGTATCTCTCGGCGACATCGCTCATTAATTCCACGGCGCTGATGCCGCACCGCAGGCAATAATCGAGCACCTGACGGGCATCGCCGGGCAAAGCCCGGAAGCTGTAGGTGATTGCTCCGATCTGAACGCCGCCAAAGCGGGAGTTGGGCGGAGCGGCCAGCAGCGGGCAAGCCGCGCTCGCGCTCAGAGCGTACTTTGCGAGATCTCGTCGAGTGAAACGCATAAATTCTCTCCCAGGGCCGTGCCCGCTTCGATCCTGACGGTTTCGGCGCATGGTGTCAAGCGCGTTTCCCATACGCGGAGCACCAGCCATGGGGAGGGGAATCGCCGCGTATTCCGGCGTTCAACTCTTGTTGGACTTGGGCATGTTCGCGAGGATGCGGTCGGCCAGCCGGGAGAAGGGGAGACTTTGCAGATAGACGACGCCCACCCCGGTGAGAGTAGCGAGGAACATGCCCTCGCCGCCGAAGAACATCGATTTAAGGCTACCCGCGCGTTCGACGCTATAGGCGATGGATGGCGTAAAAGCCACGATGCAACCGGTATCGACGCGCAGGGTTTCGCCGCGCAATTCCTTGCGGACAATCGTGCCGCCCGCGTGGACGAAAGCCATGCCGTCCCCTCGCAATCGTTCCAGGATGAAGCCCTGGCCTCCGAAGAAGCCCGCGCCGAGGCGCTGCACGAAGGCGATGCTGACCTGGGTGCCGAGCGCGGCGCATAGAAACGCATCCTTCTGGCAGATCACTTCATTGCCGATCTGGGCCATATCGATGGGGATGATTTTGCCCGGATACGGAGCGGCGAAGGCTACACGGCGTTTACCTTGGCCGCGGTTGGTGAAATGAGTCATGAAAGCGGTCTCTTTTGCAAGCACACGCTTACCAGCCTGCATGAGTTTATCGAGAACGCCAGCCGCGGGGTTCGATCCATCACCCAGCCTGGTTTCGAAAGCGATGTAATCGTCCATGTAGTTCATGGCGCCAGCTTCGGCGATCACGGTTTCACCGGGGTCAAGTTCGATTTCAACAAGTTGCAGGTCATCTCCGATGATCTGGTAATCCACTTGATGACAGTACACGTTATTTCCCTCCCGGCATGGGTCCCGAATGGCGCGATCTGAGCCAGCATCCGTTATCTCGAAATGTCAAAGTGCCGTGCGCGAACGCAAGGCGCTTCCGGCGGACATGCGCTCGATTGAAATACGCGAGGAAACAGGCGTCAACGGGTCAATTGGAACACCCGGCGGGCAAAAAGGCTCGCTTCCAGATAGTGGTTGGCTACCAGGTTAGGTGCGAGGCCGAGGTTCTGGCAGAGTCTGTCGAGTTCGGCGGCGCTCAAGGTGGCATAATTTTGAGCGAGCAGCGCGGTATCTCGCATCCAGGAGTTGGCGGCGGGTTCGAAGAGCAGGACGTCGCGCACGTCCGAGGGCAGTTCGAGAGATTTGAGGATTTCAGGCAAAGGCTGATCGAGAACGGCATCGAGGACGGAAAAGAGGCCGATGAGGAAAAGATCCCCCGCGCGGGAATAGAGCTTTGAAGATTCCGCCAGCAGTTCGCAAAAGCGGGCGCGCTGGAGGGATTCAACCACGAGTTCATGAGGTTTGGAGGAAGCCAGGAACGGGATGACGGCCAGGAGAATCCATTTGCGGAGGTTTTCTGTTCCCATGAGGGCGAAAGCATGGCGGAGGGAACGGATCTCGGAAGTCCAGGAAAATCGGGCGGAGTTGAGGAAGCGGAAGAAAAGCCAGGAGATGGAAAGATCCTGCCGCATGAGGTTCTCGACCCGTTCAAGATCCATTTCCGCGGCGCTAGCTTCGGAGAGGATCATCAGGTGGTGGACGCGGGAGCCCTTCATCCGGCGGGCACGGAGGAGGTTGGGTTTTGCGAAGAAGTACCCCTGGAAGAATTGACAGCCCAAATGTCTTGCTTGCTGAAAGTCTTCGTAAGTTTCCACTTTCTCGGCGATCACGGGCACGTGCCACCGCTGAGCCGCCGCGCATACCTCGGCCCGTTGCGCGGAGCTGAGGCTCAGAAAGTCGACCTTCGCGAAATCGATGCTATGGCGGAAGGGTTCGAGTTGCGATATGGAGACAATATCGTCGAGCGCGAGGGAGAAGCCGGCGTTGCGCAGGCTGGCGCAGTGGCCGAGGAGCGCCTCATCGAAGGCCACGGTTTCGAGGATTTCGAGAGCTAATTGGCGCGGTGGGAGCAGGGTGACACGTTCGTCGGAGAGGATTTCCGATCCCACATTCAAAAAGAGCATCTTCGAACCACCCACCGATTCTCGCCCCAAGGCGAAGAAGGTGTTCGAGATTACGCTTAGCGTGGCGATCGTGGAATCCGTAAAGCGCGCGCTTGGCTCCGCGCCACCACGGTAGAGCAACTCATAGCCGAGCACATGCAGGGAGGCGTCAAAGATAGGCTGGCGTGCAAGATAGCTGATTTCGGTTGGCAGCGAAAGGGCCGTGATATCGTTTGCTTCCGTCCAAATGGAGCTTGATTCGATTTGGCCCATAACATGCCCCAACCGTGGGAGTAATCGATACGCGAAATCCGCCGCACCGTTCCGGCCGGGCCCGCGCTTTTCATGCACCGGCATAATGCCGTCGCCCGGAACCGGACTAGAAGGCTTATCGGCATTGGCGTGAGCGGAAGAGAGTCCGTGAAAACCTGATTTCGCGCTAAGAGGTTTGGGGCCTCGCTGGACGCTCCGCGGGCGTGGATGCGGGATGGGACGGGCTTGGAGAGCCATCGTGCCAGAAGAGAGCGTACTTTTCGTTGAGGCAAGTGTGGAAGTTGAGCTTTCCAAAAAATTCAAGCTCGGAGGTCACGGTGAGAACTTCGGCGATCCGGCGGCGTTTCGCCTCCGCCACTGCCTCCAGCACCAAGGCGCGGCCGATACCCTGGCGCCGCGCGGACTCAGTTACCACCAGACTGCGAACCTCGGCGATCTTGCGGCTATAGACCTCCAGGCAGCAGCAGCCAATGATCTTCCCGTCAATCTCGGCGACCCAGAAAGTGGGCAGCAGGGATTCCACTTCCTCCGCGCTGCGTTCGAGAAGGTGATCGCCGTGCGTGAGGATGAGCTCGAGAATGGCGGGTATATCATTGGGCCGGGCGTTGCGAATCATGACGTTTTGCAGGATAGCAGGGTGGCGCGCGGTTCGGAAGGGTGGTTGAATGGATGCGGTGCGAGAAGAGAGATGAAGAGAGATATAGTGTGGAAACTCCAGTCTCCCTCCCGGAGCAGAGTTGAGGGGATTAGGATGATATTGTGCGCGTTGAAGCAAATTCTACATAGTACCAGTGCTTATCCGGGCGCTGAGGCGATTTGTTTTGAACCATTTAGACTTTGGCGCGCATCATGCTACATATCGGAATGCGCGACGGCTTGAAAACACGGTCGCGACTGTGGAAGTAACCGATGATCCATTCGTCATCCAACGAACAGCATCCGGCGTTGAAGCCGGGGCGGCGCTTGCGCGGATGGATGGCGGCGTTCGTGGTTGGTTGCGCTTTCACGGGCGGATGGTGGCTGGGGCATGGCCCGGCGCGGCACGTGGTTGCGCGGCCCGCGACGCCGGATGCGGTGGCGACATTTTTTGCCGGGCCGGAACTTGAGGGACGGAACGAGGGCGCGGGAGAAGCCGGGGAACAAATAGCGCCTGGGCGGCGGAGCGTGGCACGGGGCCGGAGTCTTCGGGTACGCGCAACGGCGAGTGTATCCAGTGAACGCGCGCGTGCCGGAGAAGCCGTGATCTTTCGAACGGAGCATGCGATGCGGACCCGATCCGGTAAGCATGTGCCCGCGGGCGCGCTCGTTGAGGGAGTGATTGCCGGGGCGGCTCCGTCTTCCGCGAAAACCGCGGGACAGCTTGTAATCGAGATTCGCGCGCTGCATGTCGGTAACCAGACGATTCCTCTGCACGCACTGCCCTATATGCCGGGGACGCTGGGTGGCCAGGCTTCCTCCCCAGCGGGCGAGGAAGCCCACGCGGAGGATGTGCGAGCACTTGGCATCCGGAATCAATTACGTCCATATCCGGAGGCGGTGATGCCGAAGGAGACCGTGATCGAGTTTCAACTGGTGGATGAGGGTTCGGGGAAGAACATACACGATGACCTGCTGGCGCCCGGCCACGCGGAGCCCGCATTTCCCAAAACACTTCGGAAGCCGGGGAATTCCGTTCCTGCGTCCGATCCGGCTCTGCCGGATTTAGCCCCGATCTCGCCCGGCCACGGAGCGCGTATCGCAACCGACCGTGGCTGATGCGTGGGTAGCTCCATCGGATTCATTATTTATTCATTTTTTTAATGTTACCGATTAGTCAGGATTCCCATGTCTAAGGGGCCCGATTGACCGAAATGTGGCGTCGAATGACGGAAGAAGTTTCTTAGGTGTGTAAATTTTCACTTCTTGCTCGACTGAGGTAAGTGCCGTATTTACTAGAATATACGTTTCAGCAAGTGGGGGTTAGTACTGAAGTTTGGGTACTGAAAGTACTTGACTCTTGTCAGCTTAGAACCTTAGACTCAATTTGAACGCTAGACCTGGGTAGATATATAAACCACGGGGCATGCGTACAGATTCGGAGGTATAAATGAGGCTCTTTCTCGCAACCCTGTTAGCTGTGGCCGGGTTGCAGGCAGCTACAATTTCGTACGGGCCGGTATCGACAACGCCGGGTTTCGATCCTGGCGATCAGACATCCTACACCCAGACGATCTCGCTCAACCAATTCGATTCGTCACTTGGCACCCTCACGGGCGTCCAGATTACGGTCGACACTCAACTTCAGAAGTCGGGTACACTCGAAAACAATGGCTCCAATGCCGCAAATCTTTCGTATTTCTATCAATCCGGCTCAATCACGGTTAACGGCGAAGGCGTAACTCACACGCAAGACGCGACCGCAACGTTCCTTGCTGGCGAATCCTTTAATGGCGTTGCCGGAGGAGGCGGAGTCGCTACGATTACGTTTCTCCAGGAATCCTCCTTGGGTAATGTATTCAATCCGTTGGATCTCTCTGCCTTCATTGGTTTGGGCACCGTGGATTATGCGGTCAATGCCGCGGCTGACCTGTTTACCGGCTGTGGAAATGCCAACTGTGCTTCCAACATCACTACCAGAATGGGTGCGCGGATGACGGTTACCTACACTTATGAGCCAAGTATGAACGAAGTGCCGGAACCGGCCTCCTTTGCGATGGTTGGCTTGGGCGTGCTGGCTCTCGGCCTGATCGGCCGCGGGGCACGCAGCCGCAAGGCGTAAACTTGCCGAGCAGTTAGATACCTCAGTGAAAGGCCCCTGGCGATGCTAGGGGCCTTTCACTGTTTACGGAAAGGAATCTTCAGCGCCTGCTTCTCCGCGGCTCAATTGAGCCAGTTCCGCCACGTCTCCGTACTTGTTTCCTCCCCCACGTCATTCTTGGCTTTTTAAGCCTCACTAAGTGAGCCGAACCACATAACCCGAGCCGCACGCTCTTTGCGGTGTGCCAGCAATCCGCGAGACTGGCTGGTCCTCCAGTTCCTCTTTGAGGGGCGGCAGCCGAGAGTTCAAGTACCAAGACCTAATTGCGAAATGTATCGTTTAGGATAACTGACGGACTCTCACCGTTCCAGTGACCTTCCCGTCGTTATGACACCCATTTCTCCTTCGTGGAGAGATCGGGAGGATCCGGCTTTCGAAAAACCCGCGAGGATCTTGCGAACTGGCTCTTTTCTGGAGATGCGGTGCCTAAACAGGGCAAGATTATGTGATATGCAAGGATCATTAATGCAAATCTACGTCTGCCCTGGGAAGTCGTGACGACAATAGTACTTCATTGAAAATGGAGAGAATTAACGAAATCGAGAAAAATTCAGATCTTGACACGCTACCGGATTACGGCCATTCTGGTACCAGGCGTACGGAAAGTCGAGGCTGGGTAAAGGAAATCGGAGGCCTGCCGCTTCGGAGATATCCCATCCATCGCTTTGACGAAGATTCCACTGATCTCCAAGAGGTCACCCGGCAGAGAGAGGGTCGTATGGAGAAATTGAGAGCATTCTTACGAGACGAATCCGGCCAGGATCTTGTCGAATATGCGATGTTGCTGGCGCTGATCGTGCTCGCGGCGCTCGCGGGCGTCGGAGGCTTTGGCGGCAACGCCGGAGAGGTGTGGTCGCATATCGCCACGACAACCGCCGGCTATATGGGCTCATAACGCGTGCTCCAAGCGTCGAATTACGGCAGGCAAGAGCAGGCGATAGCCGGGTGATCGAGCGCGCTCGCAAGGCGGTTTGTAATCTGGTATCGAACGATTAACATACTTTACGCTGATTGTTTTCTTTGAGCCGCACTGGGCAGGTGCGGCTTCCTTGTTTTCGGACTAAGGAAGTTCCTTCACCAGCAGGCGGCGATACTCCATATGGAACCCCTCCGCTTCCAAGCCTAGGTAGCCTTCGGTGACGGGAGGTCTCTCCCAGCGGCTTTGCACGCCGCCATTGACCCATAGTTCAATTTGGTGCGCGGTGGCGCGGATTTCGAAAGTATTCCATTCACCGATGGGAGCCATCCGGTTGCCGGTCATCTGTTCACGCAGGTTGACCCGGTTATTGTCGCCGTCTTTCGGAAAATCACCAAACAACCAGCCGCCCGCCTCGGCGGTTTGCGCCTGATAAAACTGCCCGCCGTCGGAAGCAGCCCAGAAATAGATGCCTCCGTTGTATCGCGGGGTGCCCTCAAGTTTCCGAAAGCGCCATTCGGCGTGGAGGATGAAGTTCTTATAGCGCTTCCCGTCGAAGCGCAGCCATTCGTGCCCGCCCGTGCCGTCGATGAGGAGTGCCCCGTCACGAATGGCCCATTGCTCCTTCGGTTCGAGGGTGGCTGTTGGCGGGATGGGGACCTTGGTCCAGCCCGCCAGGCCGGCTTTGGGCATGAGATCGGTCCAGCCTTTGGGGTTTTGCTGGTAAGCACTAACGGCCGCGGTTTGCGCGTTGACGGCACTCGTGGCGAATACCACCGCGGCGGCGAGAATGAGAGAAGTAATCCACTTCATGACAAACTCCTATCCGCCTTATGGCGGGGTATTCCCAGATGAGCTTAGTCTATCAGGAAAGTCCCTGGCGTAGCTTTTCCCAGTCCGCCAACTCCCCGAACTTCAGGCATTTGCGCGCGGAATCAATATTTCTGAGAAGGCCGGTCAGTACGGCTCCGGGTCCCACTTCAACAAACTGTTCGACGCCTTCATCCACGAGGCGGAACATGCTTTCCACCCAGCGGACACGGTTCGGAACTTGTTCCACAAGGCCGTTTCGCGCGTCATCGCCGCTGGTGACGATGGCGGCATCGATGTTATTCACGAGAGGAACGCGAAGATCGGCGAACGCAAGAGCGTCGAGATCCGCTTTCAAGCGAAGCTGGGCGGGACTCATCAAGGCGCAATGGAACGGGGCGCTGACGGGAAGCATTACCACGCGTTTCGCGCCAGCCGCGCGGGCGAGTTCGGCCGCGCGCTCAACGGCCGCCCGTGCGCCGGCGATCACGGTTTGATCCGGAGAATTTTCGTTCGCGACGGAGACTACTTCCCCCTGGGCGGCTTCCGCGCAGATGGCTTCGATGCGGTCGATGGGGAGCTTGAGGATCGCCGCCATGGCGCCGACGCCAGGAGGGACCGCCTCCTGCATGTAGCGGCCGCGATTCCTGACGGTACGAACGGCATCCGCGAAGGAGAGACCGCCCGCGGCGACGATGGCACTGTATTCTCCGAGGCTGTGTCCGGCGACGTAGTCGGGCGTCACGCCATTCGCTTCGAGAAAGCGGAAGGCCGCGACGGAGGCCGTGAGTATCGCCGGTTGGGTGTGCTCGGTAAGCGTGAGGGTCTCGATCGGTCCATCGAGAATCAACGTGGAGAGGGAGAATCCAAGAGCTTCATCCGCCTCCGCGAACAGTTCACGAGCGGGAGCGAAGCCCTCCGCCAGGGTGCGGGCCATCCCAACGGCTTGCGACCCCTGGCCGGGAAACAGGAATGCGGTAATTGCCAAAAGAAGGCTCCTTTTGATTCCGAAAGGTACCATTGTACGCTGTGCGAGCGCCCGGGCGGAGGCGCGGAGGCTGTACTGGCGGGTAGGTATATCGGGCCGGAAAGGACGCCACGGGGGTGAGTTTGCCGGGGAGAAATCGCACGACAGAATCAGCGGGAAAAAATCTGTTGCAATTTCGAAAATTCGCGCTATAATCTGAAAGGTTTGTCCGGAATTCCGAGACTCGCCGCAATCGGTTCGTACCGTTGATGGAGAGTTCGGCGCTGGGGAGACTCATCGGAAATATCGAGGCCACGGAAAAGAGAATGGCTGGCGTTTGTATGGATCGCTCCTGGTTGCTGGTGAGAGCGATAGCCGAGGCCAGACAATTCCTCTGTTCTCTGTTTACCCACTAAATTTCGAAAAGACATCCGGCGCGTGCTGGATGCCTCCGCACCCGTCGGGTGGGAGTGCGTCCATCATGGAGGGAAACGGCGATGCCGTGAGGCGATGCCATGGCCGGGAGCGGAATTTGAGTGCGTGTGCGATTTTCCTGAACCCTGGACGAGAGAATATCGTCCATTCGCATGGAGGTAAGCCAAGATGATCGCGACTTTGGAGCGACCCGCCGAAAAGAAGCCGGTCATCCAAGAGGTTGAGGGCGAGGTCTACTGCCCGTTCTGCACAAGAACGGTGAACGCCACGCTGCTCGTCGCTGGGAAGAGGGCTAAGTCCAAACCTGGACAAAAGTGCCCCCGCTGCAGCGCCTCGCTGGATGCTGGTTATGTCATTGGCGCCCGGCGCACGGCGTAATGCCGTTCCCACCGGGCGCTGCCCATCGCCGGTCAAGCCGTACCCGCGGCGGAGCCGCTATCAAGGGTGAGCCAGCCGATACGGCGGACAACCGATACAATGAGGTAAAGGTGATGTTTCTGGAGGAATACGCTAGCGGGCCGGTTCGGCCGTGCATCCGCAAGCGCAATTCAGGCGAGGCCGCTCGTACGGCTTGAACCTGTTCGCGGAGTTTTCCTGAAAAGAAGCCCCGGGTCTCCAAGAGACATCCACCGATTGGATATCATCATGCCGAAACCTACGGATCGTGGAACTGCCGGGGCCAAGCCGCCGAAGCCTTCGACGGCACGGCCGCGAGAGGTTCGGACGTCCAAGTGCATGGTTTGCGGAGCGGAAGTCGCTCCTATCTCCGAGGAGGCGCTCTGCTGGGTGTGCCGCCGATTGAAGGTGAGCGCCTGGAGCGAGGGCGCGGACGCTCAGATGTTCGCACCGGAGTAGGGCGCTCCGGAAGCCGCTCTCAAATGATCGTGCAGGGAATCCGCGTGCCGATGCCTCGTCCGAGCGCCTGTTCATAGACCCAGCCCGCAACTTCCAGGTCCTGCGCCCCTAAACCGAGCGACTTGAAAATTGTCAGGTCCCCGGGAGATTTCCTGCCGGTACGCTTGCCGGTGAGAATATCGCCCAGTTCAGAGACTTGTCCGGCGGGCCAATCAGCGCCGCCGTAGGCAAGCAGGAGGTCGCCTGCATCCGCTGCCGCTTGTTCACGGGAATCGATGGCGATGAGGCTGGCGCGGCGGATCGTCTCCGCGCTCAATTCCCGGCGGTCCGCGGAGGCCGAACCCATTGCGTTGATATGCATTCCATTTTCGAGCGCGGCATCGGCGACAACGGGCTCCCTGGAGTTGGTGGCGGTGATCACAATATCCGCACCTTCCACCGCAAGCTCCGGACTCGCAACCGCCTTCACGACACCGGCGTCGTACTCTCGAAATTCCTCCACAAAACGCATTCTGCCCTCGGCCCGGCGGGAGTAGACGCGGACTTCGCGTATATTGCGGACGGTAGCGGCGGCGTGCAACTGGCTCTTCGCTTGAAAACCCGCACCGATGAGACCAACCACGGATGCCCCAGGCGGTGCGAGCAGGTCCGTGGCCACGCCGCTCGCGGCTCCGGTACGGATCTTCCCCAGCTCATTCGCCTCCATGACGGCGAGAGGGGTGGCGTCCGAGGCTCGGTAGAGCGTAAGCAGGGAGTGCGTGCCAAGGCGGGGATGGGCGGCGAAGCTTTTTGCGCCGAAATACCGTTCATTCGCTCCAGCGATTTGATTGAAGATGGATCCCGAGGGGAGATTCATCCTGCGCCGGAGCAGGTTTTGGGCCGCGCCCGAAGCTAAATCGAGAAACGATTGCCGCACGAGTTCGACGGCCTTTCGCATCGGCAGCAGTTGCCGCACTTCACGCTCCGAGAGATACAGCATCCTTCCTCCTGAATGATCTTACAGATGATGGTCTTGCCGGCAGGCTCCCGGAATTACGGACCGGGATGCTTGATTTATCGCGCGCGGCGGACGAGGCGACGGCGATATACTCACAAAATAATGCAGATTCAGGTTTCTCCAGACCCTTTTGATGTCGTTGTAGTGGGTTCCGGGGCCACGGGCGGCTGGGCGGCGAAGAAACTGACCGAGGCGGGCATGCGTGTGTGCCTGCTCGAGGCCGGGAAGAAGATCACCAAGCAGGATTACACGGAGCATAAGACAAGCTGGCGGATGCCTTATCTGGGCATGTCCCCCAAGGTGCGGGAGACGCGCCCGATTCAGGGGAATTGCTACGCCTGTACCGAGTACAACTATCAGTGGTTCGTGAACGACTTTGAGAATCCCTATACACAGGAA
Source organism: uncultured Solibacteraceae bacterium (assembly GCA_964639135.1). Classification (GTDB taxonomy): domain Bacteria; phylum Acidobacteriota; class Terriglobia; order Bryobacterales; family Bryobacteraceae; genus JACTMJ01. The sequence goes on from CAZXBZ010000038.1 coordinate 12,365, forward strand.
AAGCCGTTCAGTTGGATCCGGCAGCGGGTGCTGGGGGGACGCAGCCTGAGCTGGGGCCGGCAATCGTACCGGATGGGACCGCTCGATTTCAAGGCGGCAAGCCACGACGGCTACGGTGAAGACTGGCCGGTGAGCTATGAGGAAATGGTTCCGTACTTCGAGGAAGTGGAGAAGTACGTGGGCATCAGCGGCCGGGCGGAGGGTTTGAAGGCGCTGCCCGATAGCATCTTCCAGCCGCCGATGGAGATGACCGCCGCCGAAGAGTATCTGCGCGATTCGGTGAAGGCGAAAATGGGCCGCACGATTACGATCGGGCGCGTGGCGATCATTACCCGAAATCATCGCGACCGGCAGGCTTGCCACTATTGCGGGCCGTGTGAGCGCGGCTGCATCACGACCTCGTATTTCTCCAGCCCCTACACGACGATTAAGGACGCCGAGGATACGGGGCGTTTTACGCTGCTGTGCGATTCGGTGGTGAGTCATCTGGTGGTGAAAGATGGCAAGGCGACGGCGGTTGCCTATTTTGACCGGGAGACACGAGCGCCGCGCGAAGTAAGGGGAAAGATCATTATTTTGTGTGCGTCGACGCTGGAATCGACCCGTATTCTGATGAACTCCGGCGGGTTCAACCAGAGCGGCGTTCTGGGGCATTACCTGATGGATCACATCTATCAGGGCGGCGCGGGCGGCATTCTGCCGGTGCCGGAAGCGAAGCCCTGGGCCGGTATGCCGAAGAGGCCGAACGGCATCTATGTGCCGCGGTTCCGGAATGTGGATCGTTCTCACACGAACGGCATGATTCGGGGATACGGTTATCAGGGTGGAGCGATGCCGAGCTTTTCCATGGACGCGCCCGGCTTCGGAAAGAGCTATAAGGAAGCCGTGCGGAATGGGGAGTGGACAGCCGGCCTGGGTGTATGGGCCGAGTGCCTGCCGCGCTACGAAAACCGGGTGACGCTTGACAAGGACCATGTGGACGCATGGGGGATCCCGGCGTTGAGCATCCGGATGGAGTGGGGAGACAACGAACTTGCGCTATGGAATGACGCAAAGCAGGAAGCCGCGGCGATGCTGGAAGCGGCGGGCGCGAAGGATATCCGCCTGACCGGCAAGGAGCCATCCGTTCCTGGGCACTGTATTCATGAGGTGGGCACCGCGCGGATGGGGACCGACCCGAAGCGGAGCGTCCTCAACCAGTGGAACCAGAGCTGGGACGTCGGCAATGTCTTTGTGACCGATGGAGCGGCCTGGGTGAGCCAGGGCTGCGCGAACCCTACACTCACGATGATGGCCATCACCGTGCGCGCCTGCGATTACATCGCACGGGAGTATTCGAAGCAACTCGTTTAGTGAGGCGGGCCGCTGGCGGCGGTAAGGAGATCCACCTCCCCGCGCGCGGAGAGCCGGTCTGATACTTCGCGGATGCAAACTTCGGCAGGCTCCGATGCAAGCTCATGGCGTGGATTCGTCTCGGAGCGCGGCACTTTTGGCGTTCGCACTCTCCTCTCGCGCGGCTTCGCGCCAGTAGCGGGCGGCCCATTCCGCGCCCGCAAGCACGATCATCGCCGCGATAAAGCTCCAGAGGACGATTGCCGCGGAGTTGAAGAAGGGCCCGTATTCGCCTGTCAGCTTGATGCGTAACAGGGGCCAGACCAGCATGTTGACGTACTTGGCCGCCTCAAGGGTAAGGGCCACCCAGAAGGCGGGAAGAAAAACCAGGCGGGCAGGCACTTTCCGGTTCGGCAATAGCCAGTAGATGAGAAAAAGCAGCAGCACCGTGATCGGGAAGGCCGCCATTTTCAGAAATAGATCTCCCACGAAATCCAGGAGGGGCTCCGGGAGGGGAAGATTGAGGCCGGTGAACCAGCGCAGGTTGAGCGTGGTGAGGATGATCGAGAGCATGGCAAGCGAGCCGCAGAGAAAGATCAGCCCCATGCTGAGGATCTGATTCTTGAGGTAGGATCGGTTCGTGGTAACTCCCCAGACCCGATTGAGCGC
>CAZXBZ010000039.1:0-14356 GCA_964639135.1 uncultured Solibacteraceae bacterium
GCGAAGCCGCCTCCCGCCATCTTCAGCATCAGCAGCGCGTTATCCTCACCCTTGGTCTTCTTCGAATGCACGAGGTTTGCGCCCCACGCCATCACCTCCACCACCGAGTCATCCTTGCCGTAGAAATAGCGGGCCGCCTCCACGCAGTGGCACGCGAGGTCGTTCATGGCGCCGCCACCGGTTTTCTCGATATCCCAGAAGTGCGGACTGTGCGGTCCGGAATGGGATTCACGGGAGCGCACCCAAACGAGTTTTCCGATACCCCCGGTATCGATGATCGCCTTGGCCTTCACTACCGCGGGCGCGAAAACCTCGGTTTCCGCGTAGCCGTGGAACGCTCCGCTCTGGAGTGCCGCTTTCAGAATCTGTCTGGCCTCGCGGCTATCGCGCGCCAGCGGCTTGGTGCATACCTGGTTCTTTTTTGCCTTGGAAAGAGCAAGCGATACCGGCAAGTGCTCTTCATTCGGCAGCGCGATCACGTACAGATCGATGTCGTCGCGAGCGATCAGCGAAGCAAGATCCGTCGTGCTTTCCGGAATGCCCCAGCGCGAGCCGAACGCGGACGCACGCTTGCGGCCGCGCGAATAGTTCGCCACCACCCGCTGGCCGTTCACATTCGCAAGGCCCTGCATGTAGAATTCCGCGACAAAACCGGAACCAAGCATCGCGATGTTGACGATTTTCACTCGACACGCCTCCCGTATGAACCGCCATGATATCCCATCGCGCCCCATGGCCGAGGCCCGCGCGACAGCCGGGAAGGCGCGCGCCGGGCGAGTCCGGTCTCAGAGCCGCACCGGATACTGTGCTGGGTACTGCACCGGGTACTTTCGTTACTCCCTGAAAAAACGATAAGATGCCCGAAGGCGTCCAGCTTCGACGCCTCCGCGCGCGGAGAAGGCAGCCACTCATTTGACGTCACGATATCCTTGCCCGGGCATCTTCCCTCGAATCTCACGGCCGTTTCGAACCCTCGCCGTTCTGGCCGCGCTTCTCGCCATCACGATTTCAAGCGCCGCCCAGAAGAAAAACGAGGCTTATCAGTACCATATCCGCCGCGTTCCCTCGCCCATCACCATCGATGGCAGCGTGAGCGAGCCCGCCTGGAATTCCGCCCAGGTGGCCACGGACTTTTGGATGGTGCTGCCGATGGATACCGAGAGGGCAAAGGTCCGCACGGATGTGCGGATGGCGTACGACGACAAGAACATCTACCTCAGCGCGGTCTGCTACCACGGCGGCGTCTCCGGACCCTACATGGTGGAATCACTCAGGCGGGATTGGTCGTTCGGGATGAATGATAACTTCATCTTTTTCCTGGACACCTTCGACGACCTCACCAATGGATTTACTTTCGGTTTGAACGCCTACGGCGCCCAGTGGGACGGGCTTCTTTACGAGGGCGGCAAGAACAACCTTAGCTGGGATGGCAAATGGTATTCCGCGCTCAAGAAGTACGACGACCGTTACGAGTTTGAAATCGCAATCCCCTTCAAGACAATTCGCTACAAGGAGGGAATCACGCGGTGGGGCGTGAATTTCAGCCGGCTTGATTTGAAGACCACCGAGAAATCCGCCTGGGCCCCCGTGCCGCGTAATTTCCCGACGGCCGCGCTGGCCCTTACCGGTGACCTGCTATGGGACGAACCACCGCCGAAGCAAAGCGCGAACATCTCGCTAATCCCTTACGCGCTTGGCGGCGCAAGCCGCGATTTCGAGGCGGGCACATCTTATCGCGGCCGCCGGGAAATCGGCACGGACGCTAAGATCGGCATCGGTTCGGCGCTGAACCTCGACCTCACGGTAAACCCCGATTTTTCCCAGGTGGACGTAGACCAGCAGGTCACGAATCTCGACCGGTATGAGCTTTTCTTCCCCGAAAAGCGCCAATTTTTCCTCGAAAACGGCGACCAATTCGCGAACTTCGGCTACCCGACGCTGCGGCCATTCTTTAGCCGGCGGATCGGCCTGGGCGGCGTGCCGATTCATTTCGGCGCACGGCTGAGCGGAAAGCTCAACAAGGACTGGCGGCTCGGCGCCATGGATATGCAGACAGGGGAGCCGGACCAGGGCGGCGTGCCCGATGCGAACTTCAGTGTTTTCGCGCTGCAGCGGCGCATCTTCACACGGTCAAATATCGGAGTGCTGCTTGTGAATAAGGAATTCCAGGACCTCTCGGATCCGAACGCGCCACCGGAAAAAGGCGGCTACAACCGGAATGCGGGCGTGGAATACAACCTGGCTTCCGCGAATAACCTGTGGAGCGGCAAGGCGCTCTATCTGAAGTCGTTTTCCTCGCGCGGCGGAGACCAGGGTGACGCCTACGCGGGCAACTTACAATACTTCAGCCGCCGCTGGATGATTCTTGGCCAGTCGGAGAACGTCTCGCCGGATTACACGGCCGAGGCCGGTTACGTTCCGCGCCGCGGATACCATCGCGCGCTCACAACCATCGGTTATACCTTCCTGCCCAAGGGCGGGCGTGTTCTGAGCCATGGCCCCAGCATCGAGAGCAGCAACTTCTTCGACTGGGAGGGGCAATTGGCGGACTATGAAACAACGCTCAACTACAAGACCACGCTGCGCAACCAGGACGTCTATACCGCCTACGCCACCACCTCCTATGTGCGGCTGCTCGAGCCTTTTGACCCCACGAACGACGGCCGCACCAAGCTGTCCGCCGATTCAAGGCACCACGCCAATTATTGGGGCGTGAAATTTGATTCCAGGCCCCAGAGTGCGTTTCGTTACTCCTACTCCACGCTCCATGGCGGCTATTACGCCGGGGGCACGAGAACCAGCATCACCGCCGCCGCAAGCTACCGTTTTCAACCCTACGCCGCCGTCGCGGCCAGTTCCACCTATACCGATCTGCGCCTGCCGCAACCCTGGGGACACGTAAACTACTGGCTGGCGGGCCCGCGCATCGACGTGACGCTCACAACGACGCTCTATTTCACAACGTTTATTCAGTACAACGAGCAGCAGAAGAATCTGAACATCAATACCCGCATGCAGTGGCGCTACAAGCCCGCTTCCGACATCTTCGTCGTGTGGACCGACAACTACCTGCCCAACTATCTTCAGCCGTGGCAGGACATCCCCGGCCTGTTCAGCATGAAGAACCGCGCCCTGGTGTTCAAGTGGACTTACTGGTGGAGCCTGTAAACCGGGCTCCATGCGGCGCGATCAGGCTTTCGCGGAGGCGGAGGGCGGGAGCGGCACTACCCATGGCCGGATCGCCATCGTCAGCAGCATTCCGGCGAGCATGCCAAGCAGCATCCCGAGGTGATGCGCGAACGCGGGGGCACCCAGAAACATCCCCAAAGGATGGCCAAGAAGCCTGCCTCCGGCCATCATGCCGAAAATCATTCCGGCCGCATCGAGCGTCAGAACCCATGCAAGCCGGGAGGGGTGGAAACGATACGGAACAAGGCAGCGGGCCCACTCGATCGACGGTGGAAAGGCGAAGAGCAGCATCAGGGCGTTCATCCAATTGATGAACTGGCCAGGGCCGGAATAGACCGGCGTCATGGCCCCGCCGGCCATCCGGTGATACGCGGCATGGGATTGCATCGCGGAGAGGCCGCCATCGAGAATCCACCCCCAGAGCATTCCAAAGCCGCCCCAGGCAAGCATCAAAAGGAGCATATCGGCGTGCGCGGGAAGCATGCGGCGGATGGACCAGGCCCGCGCGGCCAACGCGGCCAGCGCAAGTGTTACCACCCAAATCTCGATGCGCAGCCGCGCGGGCACGGCCCCCGCCGCCTCAAGCAACAAGACCTGCGCCACCAGGAAGACCGCGAGGGAAAGAGCAACGGTCCGTTCAAACGGAGCCGGCCAGCGCTTACGGCATTCCTCAAGATTGCCTGCCGGCATCGCCACTCTCCTCCGGAAGAATACTTCGCTTCAATGGACGCCCCTCAATCAACCGGCGGCGCGCACTTCAACGCTCGATTCCGCTTGAGACGGCGCGTGAACCGGGAGTGCGGCCGCCTGGACCGCTGGCGCGGATTCAGCCAGTTCTTCGAAGGCGGTATCGCCCAGCAAAGCCATCGCGCGCCACGTAACCTGCGCGCTTGAAGCCACCATCAACAGCGCGGCGCTCACGGGGTGCAGCAGCCCCGCCGCCGCCAGAGCCATGCCCGCCGAATTATAGCCGATCGCCCAGCGGAAGTTGGTGCGTACCCGGCGGACAGTCTGCCGCGCGATGCCCAAAGCGGCGGGAATCGCCCTGAGGTTGCGGCCATCCCAGACGCCGTTCGCCACGGCCCTCGCCAGCGCGGCGCCTTCATCCACGGCGATAGCGATGTCGGCCGCGGCCATGGCCGGGGCATCGTTGATACCATCCCCCACGAACAGAATCTTGCGTCCGGCCCGCCGCCACTCCTCCACTTCCGCGCGCTTATCCAGTGGGGAGAGGCTCCCGCGGGCGCCGGTAATCCCCGCGCGGGCGGCCCGGGCCTGGCTATCGCCGCTCAGCAGCCGCAGTTCGACATCCATCTCCGCGAACTGTTCCATGGCGTCCGCGCAGCCTTCGCGGAATTCCTCTTCGAAGGCAGCCGACCCCACGTTCCGCCCGTCGAGAAGAAAGACGATTCCCTCTTCCTGGTCCGCGCGTTCCCGCTCGGGAGCCTCCTCTGGAGCCGCCGGCGTCCGCTCCCGGTAAGAAAGGCGGGAAATCACTTCCAGTTCATGCGCCGCGCCGTCGAGATTCCGAATCCGGGTCCAGATGCCCTTGCCAGGAAGAATCCGAAGAGCTTCGCGGAACCACTCGGGCTCCGAACCGGCGGGGAAGCTCCCCAATCCGCCACGCTCGAGCGCGCGAGCGAACGGATGGTTCAGATCCCGCTCGGCGGCAGCCACCATCGCCTCCAGGCATTCCCGCGAATACGGAGCCGGATCGCGCCACTCGATCCGCGATAAGCGCGTCTCGGCCGCGGACAAGGTGCCAGTCTTATCGAAAACCGCGAGGTCCACACCGCTCAGAGCTTCCACATCCGAAGCTCGCGAAACGCGGATGCCCAATGCGCCGAGCCGCGACGTCGCGGTCCAAAGAGCAAGCGGCGTCGCGAAGCCCAGCGCGCACGGACAAGCCACCAGCAAAACGGCCATCGCGTGAAAGAGAGCCTGATCGGCCGGAACAAACGCGCTCCAGCCCGCGAAGGTGGCGACAGCCACACCCGACACGGCCGGAACAAACCAGCGCGCCAGCCGGTCGGCCGCCTGTTGCGCCTTCGATTTCGAATCGATCCCGATGCCGACTTCACAGAGCAAGGAATCGAGCGAGGAATCGCCAGGCGCCGGCACGGCCCGGAGGCGGGCCTGCGAATCCAGCACGAAACTCCCCGCCATCACGGCTTCGCCCACCGCGCGCGAACGGGGCACGAATTCCCCGCGGAGCGACGCTTCTTCGAACAACGCGGGTTCATCCACCAGAACACCGTCCACGGGAACCATTTCGCCGGGCAGCACTTCCAGGAGGTCACCGGCTTGCACGCCGCTCGCGGGCCGTTGCAGAAAAACGCCCGGGCGCACTTCCACCCTGGCGACGCGGTTTCCGGCGGAAAGGCCGCGGATCGCCTCAAGCGCGCGGTTGCGCGCGGCCTGATTCAACTCCGCGCCAAAGGCATAGACCACCAGCAGGATGCTGACGACCTCGAAATAGACCGGACCGACGCCAGAGAGGAGCGATTGCAACGAAACGCCGAACGCGCCGGCCAGAGTCAGCAGAAAAAGAAACTCCACGGCCAGGCGGCGCTCTCGGAGAGCGCTCCATGCGCCTCGCACAAGTGGCGCGCCAATCAGCAGCGCGACAAGAATAGTCGAAACGAGAAGGCCCAGGCGAACCATCTGCGGATTCGATTGCGAATCTTCGGACGTATTCACGGCGATCGCCACGGCCATGGCGTTCATGGCGATCACCCCCGAAAAAGCGATGCGGCCCCAGCGCCATAGCGTGGACGCCGAAGGCGGAGCGCATCCGCATGCACTCGCCGGCATTCCCACGCTGGACGCCCCCGTGCTCATTGCCCTATTTCGCCTCCGCCTCACCTCCCGCGGGTGGGGCCGGTTCCGCCGCCGGGGCCGCCGAAGCCGCGGCGGGCGGAGGCTGTTTTGCCAGCGCGTTGAGTCCCTCATCAGTCCAGGGGCTGGTCTGCGAGGCGGTTTCCGTTCGAACGGCCTTCACGAACGCGGGCGACACTTCAGTTTCCTTATTGCCCCAGGAACCGCGAATGTAGGTCATGACCCCGGCAAGCTCCTCATCGCTGAGCGCACCCCACGCGGGCATATCGCCGTTGAAAGGTTTGCCTTTCACGCTGATGGGGCCGTGAAGGCCATGAATGAGAATCGCGGCAAGAACGTGGGGCGGCCCCACAACGCGGTCGGAGCCATCCAGCGGCGGAAACGCGCCCGGGATACCCGCGCCCGTCGCCTGATGGCATTGCGTGCAGTTATTAAAGGCCCGCTTTCCAACGGCCATTAAGTCCACGGATTTTTCCGCTTCGCCCGCGCCCCCCGCCTTCTCATAAAGCGCCGCGGGTTTCTCGTTGTACATGTCGGCCCGGAATCCACCGCTGTTCGAGGCGATGTAATAACCTCCCCAGCCAATTAGCGCGAAACAAGCCATCAAAAACCAAACCGGAGTGGGTGTGAGACCGTCGCTCGGCTCGTCCATCTCGCGAATAATCTGCTCATGCAGAGCAAGCACATCCGGAGCCGACCGAGACTCGATGTCGGTGGATTGCAGGCGCTCATGACGGTGGGCCGCTCGAGCCTCCTCCCCGCCGTGGCGCGTATCCTGTCTCGAAGATTTTGGCGTCTCGCTCATTCCGCCTCCGGGAGCGCGGCGCGCTTGTCGAGGGATAAGAGATAATCCACCAGAAAACGGCCGCGTGCATTCGGGATGATATATTTCGCCGTGGGTGTCTGCCATTCCTCGGGCAGCGCCACGCCATCGAACGGCGGCCCGCCTGGGTCCGCACCCACGGTAAACAGAAACGGATGCGGCGGCATGATGCTGCCAGGCGAGGTAATCTCCGGGTTATAGAGGTGCAGATACTGCCAGGTTTTGCTGGGCTGGCGCGCGCCGATATTCGCGAGGTCCGGGCCGGTGCGCATGGTTCCCATCAGGTTGATCGGGTCGTATAGATAATCGCGCATCACGGTGCGGCGTCTTCCCCAGCCGCGATCGATATCCGCGCCGAAACCTTCCGGCCGCACCTGTTGCGTATGGCAATAGATGCAGCCCAAATCCATATACACCCTGCGGCCCGCCTCTGGGGGGCCGGTCAGCGGCTGCGGATACAAGCTGCCATCCTCCATCTTGAACTGCCCGATTTCCTTGAACTGCCAGTTCGGAATCAGCACGAGACCCGTGAGAGAAAATACAACCGTGAATAGAACGCCTATCAGGATAAAGAGCGGTTTGTTCACTGCACGCTCCCTTCCGCGCTCGCGCTCGCTTGCGCGATGCGCCCTCTCCGCGCCCGCAGCGACCTTGAAGTCGTGAACAGCGTCGGGCCGTGCAACAGCCCGCTATCGTCTCTCAGGATCCGCCATAGAAGGTACGCGAATACCACGTGGCCGATGGTCATCAAGGTCCCGGCAACGCTCCTGCTCGCCAGCCACGGAATCGTGTAATGAACAATGTCCATGAATGGGATATCGGGGTTGTTCATCATCAGCCCCTGCTCAATGCCCGCCCAGGTCAGCGCGATGACATACATCGTGCCGCCTATCGCGGTCGTCCAAAAATGAATCTTAATCAGCCGCGCCGAAGCCCATTCGCGCCGGAGAATGCGCGGAAGAATGTAATACATCGCTCCGAACATCATCATCGTAATGAACGAGTACATGCCCAGGTGAGAGTGAGCGATTGTGTAATGAGTGAAGTGCGTAACCTCATTCACGGACCGCAGCGCCGTCAAGGAACCTTGCACGCTCACCAGGGTGTAGCTCATGGCTCCAAACACGACAAACCGCAGCGTGGGGCTCGTGCGCAGCATGTGGAAGCGGCCAACCATCGTCATGTGGTGATTGATGGCAACCGTCGATACCGGTATGAACATCATCATGCTGCCGACGATGCCGACCGTCACCACCCAAGCCGGAATGGGTCCGCCGACCAGGTGGTGCGTTCCCGCCCAGTTGTAGAAGAGAGCCAGGCTCCAGAAGCCGAGAAGCGAAAGATGGTAGCTGTGCACCGGCCTCCCGGTGACTTTAGGAATGAAATAGTAAGCCGAGGCAAGCCCGATCGGGGTAACCCACAAGCCCAGCACGTTGTGGGCAAACCACCAGTTGGCGATCGCGCGAACGGCGCCGTTGACGTGCGGCCCCCGCGTCAGGATCAGCGCGGAGATGTAGAGGAACGGGAACCAGAAGATGGCGGCGTACAGATACCACTGCGAAACGTAGGTGTGGTGTACTTTGCGGCGCGTCATCATCACGACCGACGCATAAATCAGAATTACCAGGCAGAAACCGAAAAAGCCGAGAACCGACACCGGCATTTCCAGCCATTCCGTGCTGCTGCTGTACCCTATGAGGATCGCCACCAGCCCATAGGCCAAGCCGACGTTCCATACGATGCCGGTAACGGGCAGCAATAGCGGGAACGGCAGCCGGACACGCCCAAGCCGCGATTGCAGCCAGAGCATCGTCCCCACGCCGGCCATGGCCGCCCATCCGTAGTTCATGGCATTCAGGTGCGCCGGCCGCACCCGCCCGAAGGTCAGCCAGTCCCAGCCGGCTAAAAACCCTGGAATGTGCATCTTGAACGATGCCAGCAGCGCGAGCACACTGCCCACCAATAGCCAAAACACCGCGCTCACGTAGTAGATCAGCACGGTTTGGCGGCAGGAGCGGTCCGTTTGAACTCGAGTAAGCAACTCGCGCGAATTCGGTGCGCCCTGCTTCGGAACGGCTAACGTACTCATTTCGCCTCCGCCGTCGCGGCCCGGCCGGAACTTCCCTTCGTGGCGGGAGGAGCCGCGCCTGGGAAGAAGTCGGTTGGCATTCCGACGGGCTCCCCTTCGTCGAAGATGCTCTCCGCGCCCGCTTTCAGTCCGTGGAACTGCCCGGTCCGGATGGCCCAAACCAAAGCCCAAACCGCTGAAACGCCTAGGATCACGGCGGAGCCCCAGATCACCACATAAACAACAAGCACAAAACCTCCAGTGAGACCGCCACGCATCCGGCCTCAACGGCCTCGGAATCCTCAAAACCACCCGATTGCGGGCGAAGGGTACTACTGTTATGCCGCATTTTCTCTTGTTTGATGAGAATTCCTGTCTAAAAGTGGCAGAATTTACCCTCGGTGAGAGCAAACTTCCATCTTTTCATCGTGGAATGATGCGCCAAAATCCATGCGCGCGGACGCACCACGGCAATCGTGCGCTTCTTGCAGGCTAGCGCGAATGGAGGACGGCCTGCACGAGAGCACCGCGCCGCGGCCGCGTCGCTCCGGTGGCCGCCTGATTGACGGAATGAGGAAAAGCCGCTGGCTATGGCCGCGCGGTCGGTGGCGTTCCGCCGCGCATCAAATAGCGATCCACGCCTCGCGCGGCGCGGCGGCCTTCGGCAATCGCCCAGACCACCAGCGATTGGCCCCGGCGCGCGTCGCCCGCCGCGAAAACGCCCGCAACGCTGGTCATGTGGTCCGCATCGGCCTGGGCGTTGCCGCGCGCATCGAGCGCGTAGCCTAACTGGTCCGCGATCCCACCCGGCCTGGGTCCGAGGAAGCCCATGGCCAGGAGCACCAAGCCGGCGGGCAATGAAAACTCGCCGCCCGGCTCGGCTTCGAATGAGGGCGGCGCTCCCACTCTCACCCCGTGCAAGGCTTGGACACGCCCCGCGCCGTCACCGGAAAAATGCGTCGTCTTGACGCTCCAAACCCGTTCGCCGCCCTCTTCGTGGGAAGTTTCCGTGCGCAATCGCAGCGGCCACATGGGCCACGGGGTACTCGCAGCACGCTCAGCCGGCGGTTTTGGGAGCAGTTCCAACTGGGTGATCGATTTCGCCCCCTGACGCCGCGAAGTGCCGAAACAATCCGCCCCGGTATCCCCGCCGCCGATAATTACGACGTGCTTCCCGGACGCCGTGATCTCCCCGGAGTTGTATCCGGTGTTTTCCTTTGAATTACGCCGGTTCTGTTGCGGCAGAAACTCCATCGCGTAATGGATTCCGTTCAACTCCCGCCCTGGCACGGCGAGATCTCGCGGGAGTTCGGCGCCCATGGCCACGAGCACCGCGTCAAATTGCTCCCGCAACTCATCGCCCGTAATATCCACCCCGGCTTCGGCACCGGTCCGGAACATCACGCCTTCGGCCTCCAACTGGTGAAGGCGGCGGTCAATCACCCACTTCTCCAGCTTGAAATCGGGTATGCCGTAACGCAGAAGTCCGCCCGGCTGGGCATTTTTCTCGAATACCGTCACCCAATGGCCAGCCCGGTTCAACTGTTGCGCGGCCGCAAGCCCCGCCGGGCCGGAGCCAAGAATGGCGACCCTCTTGCCCGTCCGCTTATCGGGCGGTTCCGGCTGAACGTAGCCGCTCTCCCAGGCCCGCTCGATGATGGCCCGTTCGATCATCTTGATCGACACCGGCGCCGCGTTGATGCCCAGTACGCAGGCTGTCTCGCACGGCGCGGGGCAGATCCGCCCGGTAAATTCCGGGAAATTATTGGTGGAGTGCAGCATGCGGATGGCGTCTTCCCATCGGTCCCGATAGACGAGGTCGTTCCAATCGGGAATGATGTTGTTTACGGGGCATCCCGTGTGGCAGAACGGCACGCCACAATCCATACAGCGCGAGGCCTGCCGCATTACGGTCGCCGCGGGCACCGGCTGATAGATCTCAAAGTAGTCTTTCACCCTGGCTTCCACCGGGCGTCTGGCGATCTCTTCCCGCTCAAACTCAAGGAATCCGGTAATCTTACCCATGCAACACCCCCGCCGCGCCCTGGCCGCCCGCCGGAATCACCGGCAGCGTCACACGCACCGGCTTCGCTTCCGCCTCTTTTCCCGCCTGAGCCGCCACGCGCTGAAACTCGTGCGGAAACACCTTTACAAAGCGCGGCAGCATGCGGCTGAAGTGTTCCAGCATCCACCTTGCTTTCGGGCTGCCGGTGTACTCCACGTGTTTCTGAATCAAGCTCCGCAGCAGTTGCCTGTCGCTCTCGCTTGTCACGGGAAAGAGATCGACGGCGTCCATGTTGCACTTGTGCCGGGCGAACTCGCCCACCTCATCGATTACGTAGGCGATACCGCCCGACATGCCCGCGGCGAAGTTTCTGCCCGTGGCGCCGAGCACCACCACGGTTCCCTTGGTCATGTATTCGCAGCCATGGTCGCCCACGCCTTCCACCACCGCGGTGGCCCCGCTGTTCCGCACGCAAAAACGCTCCCCGGCCACGCCGTTGAAGTAACCTTCGCCGCTGGTCGCTCCATACATTACGGTGTTGCCGACCAGAATGTTCTCCTCGGGAAGGAAGGAGGACCTCCGGTGTGGAAACACGATAATTCGTCCGCCGCTGAGTCCCTTGCCGACGTAATCGTTCGCGTCGCCTTCGAGAGTCAGCGAGAGGCCACGCTCGAGAAAGGCGCCGAAGCTCTGCCCGGCCGAGCCATTGAACTTGAAGCAAATCGTGCCGGGCGGTAACGGGTCGCCGCCAAACTTCCGCGCCACCACGCCGCTCAGCATCGCGCCCACCGTCCTATGCACGTTGCGAATTTCCATCTCCGCCGCCACCGGCTGGCGTGATTCCAGCGCGGGCGCGGCAATGCGGATCAGTTCGTGGTCGAGCGCCGTTTCCAGGCCGTGATGCTGCGGAATAAGGCATCGCGTGGCAACCCGCGAGGGGAGTTCCGGGCGCTCAAGGATGGCGTCGAAATTCAAGCCGCGCGCCTTCCAGTGTCCGGCGCCGCCCCGCATCTCGAGGTAAGAGCTCCGCCCAATCATCTCATTCACCGTGCGGAAGCCAAGCTTCGCCATGATCTCGCGAAGCTCGTCCGCCACGAAGAAGAAGTAGTTGATGACGTGCTCCGGCTGGCCGGTGAACTTCGCGCGCAGCACCGGATCCTGCGTCGCCACGCCCACCGGGCACGTATTCAGATGGCACTTACGCATCATGATGCAGCCCATCGTCACCAGCGGAGCCGTGCTGAAGCCGAATTCCTCGGCCCCGAGCAGCGCGGCGATCGCCACGTCGCGCCCGGTTTGCAGTTTGCCGTCCGTTTGCACGATGATGCGGCTGCGAAGATCGTTCATCAGCAACACCTGCTGCGTCTCGGCAAGGCCCAGTTCCCACGGAATTCCCGCGTGCTTAATCGAGGTGAGCGGCGAGGCGCCCGTTCCGCCATCGTGCCCGCTGATAAGAACGACATCGGCATGCGCCTTGGCGACGCCCGCCGCCACGATGCCCACCCCGGCCTCGGCGACCAGTTTCACGGATACGCGCGCCTTGGGGTTGACGTTCTTGAGATCGAAGATCAACTGCGCGAGGTCTTCGATCGAGTAGATATCGTGGTGCGGCGGCGGAGAGATCAGACCGACGCCCGGCGTTGAATGACGCACGCGCGCAATGACTTCATCCACCTTGTGCCCCGGCAACTGGCCGCCCTCGCCGGGTTTCGCCCCTTGCGCGATCTTGATTTGTAATTCGTCGGCGTTCACCAGATAGCTGGCCGTGACCCCGAAGCGGCCCGAGGCCACCTGCTTGATGGAGCTGCGCCGTGAATCGCCATTCGCGAGCGGTTCAAACCGGGCCGGGTCTTCCCCGCCCTCGCCCGTATTCGAGCGTCCGCCGATGCGGTTCATCGCGATGGCGAGCGTCTCGTGTGCCTCGGCGCTGATCGAACCGAACGACATCGCCCCCGTCGCAAAGCGCTTCACGATCTCCGAGGCGGGTTCCACTTCATCGAGCGGCAAGGGGTTGGACGCCTCCCGGAAACGCATCAGTCCCCGAAGAGTGCATAGACGGTCCTGCTGGTTGTTGATGTGCCCGGCGAACTCCTTGTAGGTCGCGTACGAATTCCCCCGCGTGGCGTGCTGCAGCTTGCTCACCGTGAACGGATTATAGAGATGGTACTCGCCCTGCGCGCGGTATTGATAAGCTCCGCCCACGCCGAGTTCCGGCTCGTCGCGCGACACCTTGCGGAAGGCGAAGCCGTGCTTCATCCGGGCTTCCTCGGCCACCACGTCAATACCCACGCCTTCAATGCGAGAGGGCGTCCCGGTGAAGTAGCGGTCAACAAAATCCTTGCCGAGACCGATCGCCTCGAACATCCTGGCGCCGCGATAGCTCTGAAGAGTCGAAACGCCCATCTTCGAGAACACTTTGAGCAGACCCTTGTTCACGGCCTTTGTGAACTTCTTGCGAACGGCTTCGGCGGAAAGATCCCCAAGCAAGCCGCGCGCGCGAAGATCGTCCAGAGTTTCAAAGGCGAGGTAGGGGTTCACGGCGCTTGCGCCATAGCCGATCAGCAGCGAGAAATGCATCACCTCGCGCGGCTCGCCGGATTCCACGATCAGCGCGCACTGCGTCCGCAATTCCTCGCGCGTCAGGTGATTATGCACCGCGCTCAGCGCCAGCAGACTGGGGATGGGCGCGTACTCCTCGTCGAGACCGCGGTCGGAGAGAATCAGCAGCGTATAGCCGGATTTCACGGCGAGCGACGCACGCTTGCATAGCGCGTCGATCGCGTGCTCGAAGCCGTCCGCTTGATCTCGCACCCGGAACAGCGTGGGCAGGGTAGTCGCAAGGAAGTCGCCCCGCGACATGCGCCGAAGTTTTTCGAGATCCTTATTCTCAAGAATCGGATGCGCCAGCTTAAGCAACTGGCAGTGCGCCGGAGTCTCGTCGAGAAGGTTGCGCTCGCTGCCGATATAGCTCACGAGCGACATCACCAGCTCTTCGCGAATCGGGTCGATGGGCGGATTGGTGACCTGCGCGAAGAGCTGCTTGAAGTAATGAAACAAGGGCTGCGGCAGATCGGAGAGACAGGCTAGCGGCGTATCGGTGCCCATGGAGCCGATCGCTTCCGCTCCCGCCACCGCCATTGGAGTCATCAGCAGGCGGATGTCTTCATCGGTATAACCGAAAGCCCGCTGCCGCTCGAGCAGAGTCTCATGCGGCGCGGGAAATTCCCGGCTGATCTCGGGCAGATCCTCAAGCCGCACCTGATTTTCCTGAATCCATTGGCGGTAGGGCTGCCTCGATTTCAACGCATCCTTCAGCTCTTCATCGGGGATAATCCGCCCTTGCTCGAGGTCGGCTAGAAACATGCGCCCTGGCCGCAGACGGCCCTTCGCCCGCACATTTGCCAGCGCAGACCTTCAGGCCGCGCGAGCAGCG